>JAUXJL010000104.1 GCA_030624805.1 Acidimicrobiia bacterium | reverse complement strand
GCCCTGTGGAAGTCGATCGGTCAGATTCTCGAAGGCGGGAACACGCCGTTTCAGTCAACCAGATCAGGAGTCGTCCTGGGCGATGCCCCGGACCGCTCATCTGCTGCGCCGGACAACTCCGCCCCCACTCCGCTCGGTGTCACCCAACTGCTCGATCATCCGATCATCAAGAGCCTCGACCCGGCCCGGCCCGGCGATCAGACCAGGGTCCACCACATTCCCAACCGAGAGTTTGCTCGGGCGGTGGTGGATCTCCTGACGCCACGGGCAGACGACGAAGTGGGGACGCCCCAGTGGGACCAGATTGGCGACAAGATCGCTGAGCTGCCGCCGGCTCTTCGAAGACAGTTCGAGCTCCTGTATGAGGAAGCCGGTGAAGATCTGGTCGCGTTCCGCAACGCAATCGAGGACTGGTTCGATACGCGTATGCAGCGGGTATCTGACTGGTACAAGAAACGGACGCGCCTGGTGCTGGCCGTGTACGGATTGGTAGTGGCCGGGCTCTTCAACGTCAGCGCAATCGGAGTGACAACCGAACTCTACAAAAACGACATCGTCCGCCACGCGGTAGTGCAACTCGCCGAGCAAGGAAGCGCCACAATCGGCGACGTTGAAAGTTGTACAGATCGCGAGTGTATCGAGGACCAGGTGGGGGCTCTGCTCGACACCGATCTTCCGATCTGGTGGCGAGAGTGCACGGTTACCGACGACGACGGGCCAAGCAGCGTGAGATGTGGCTTCGAGACTTTCGGTGGGGCGGTGGCTTCGGTCACAGGTTGGGGTATTACCGCAGCCGCTCTATCGATGGGGGCTTCTTTCTGGTTTGCGGTGCTCAAACGGGCCGCCGGTGTCCGACGGGGCCAAGCCAGCACCTGAGTTGCTCACCGACTGCTCCGGGCCGCTTCCAGGCAGGTGACGCCGGCGGGACCCACCGTGGCGGCGTGTCGCGTCCCGGACGGGAGATCGAGGCGATCACCCGTGCTCAGCCCGGTATCACCCTCGTCGGTATGGAAAGTGATCGAGCCCTTCACGCAGTAGAGCACTTTGTGATACGGATGATCGTGCCAGTCGTAGCGGTAGCCGGCGACGTTCGACCACAAAGACGGCTCCAACCCTTCGGATTGGAAGGCAGCTCGGATGGCAGCTTCATCACGGGCCATCAGCCGGGTAGCCGCCGGCCGATGTCGTCCGGGTATTCGGGGAAATACCGGCCGATGACCGAAAGGTCGAACTCGGAAAGGATCGACTCCTTCGATTCGCGCTCCAGCAGGAACTCGAACGAAGCTTCAATCAACTGTTGGGCAGAGGCGCCCCCTCCCAGATCCTCGAGCTGGCCCGGGTCGACGGTTACTCGATGTTGCGAGCTGCCCGCGCCATCCTGCACAACCACCAGGTAGTGGTCCCCAGACTCGGTCACTGTGATGGCAGCCATGGTGCGACGTTAGCCGTCGGCGCCTGCAACGGTTCGGCCTAGTCGACCAGCTCGATGGTGTAAGCCAGGCTCAATGTGTAGGGGGACGTTCCGCCGGCAACCGACACATCCACCTCAAAGCGAAGTTGCTGGATGAAGCACAGGCTGGAGGCGTCCTCGTGGCAATAGATGACGGTGAGGTCGGCTGTGATACTGCCCGTGCCCTCTTCGAATTGCACCGGAACCGTGACAGGAAATTTGGTACCGGTGAGCGAAATTGCCGCGCCGGCGCCGAAGTCGGCAAATCCGCCCGACACTGCGAACTCGGCGGACGAGGGAGCGTCCTCGTTCACCTTGTGATCGGGCGGCAGGTCGATGTCGAGCTCGACGAAGCCCGGCCCGGGAGCCACCGAAACGAGCCCGGCGACATTGATGATCTCGCCGAAGTATTCGGCGGTATCCGACGGCGGCGCGAACGCCTCGATCCCCTTCAGGACGAGCGTGCTGGTGGCCGACGTCGCCAGGTCGATGATCCGCACCGCGTGGTTGTTGGTGTCGGCCACGTAGAGCCGGTCTCCTCGGGCGGCCAGCCCCCCCGGTTCGTAGAACCGGGCATCGGCACCGTCTTGCCAACCCTGCCCGTCACCAAGAAACGTGACCACTTCACGGCGCTCGAGGTCGATCCGTTTGAGCTTCGAGTTGTACGTATCGGCGACGTACAGGAACCCATCGGCGGCAAATGCCAGGCCGAGTGGATGCTGGAGGCGGGCCTCGGTGCCGACGCCATCGATGTCTCCGAAGTCGAAAAGGTTGTCATCGCTTCCCACCACAACGTCGGTTACTCCTTCACTGAGGTTCACCTGGGCGGATCGGATGGCGCTCGATTCGGCGTCGGCAAAATAGAGGAGCCCATCTGTGTCGAAGGCGAGACCGCTCGGTTGGGCAAGCTCAGCTAGGGCGAGCGGTCCGTTCAGCGTCGATTCTCGGGCGTTGCCGACCAGCGGCTCAGAAAAGGCGGGCGCCAGGTCCATCACCCGGAGCTGGTGATGTCCGGCCATGGCGATGTACAGCAGGCCATCACGTTGCTCGAGGGCCCACGGCGAATTGATCGACACTTGGCGGGCGGGGCCCCCGACCGGGGGCCACCCGAGATTTCCCGTTCCGAGTGCGGTGCCGACTTCACCGGTTGCGAGGTCGATGGAGCGGACGGCGTGGTTGTTGGTGTCGGCCACGAACAAGACATTGCCGTCGGGGCTCAATGCCATCCCCTGCGGAGAATCGAACGTTGCTTCCAAGGCCGCCCCGTCGGTGAACCCAGCCTGGCCGCGCCCGTACACCCTGAGGACGTCGCCCGTGACGGGATCAGCCGACACGATCCGGTGGTGTCCGGTGTCGGCGATGTAAAGCGGCCCGCCTGCCGGATCGACGAAGACCTTGCCCGGGTAGGAAAGAATCGTTTGGGGTCGGCGATCGACTTCGGGGGCGAACTGAATGGGAGTTGGATCGAGGCGACCGTTATTCTCGAATTCATTCACGAGGCTGCTGACAATGGGCGCCATCACCTGATACACGCCTTCTCCGGAATGGCCGCCAACGACATTCCCGGCCGGGTCGATGAGCACGGTGGTTGGCCAGGCGTTCGCCCCCCAGCTCCGCCAGATCTCGAAGTCGCGGTCGTTGACGACGGGATGTTCGATGCCGTAACGCACAACCACGTTGCGGATGTTGTCCGTTTCGGCCTCGTTGACGAATTTGGCCGAATGGACCCCGATGACGACCAGCTCATTGGCGAACTCGTCCTCGAGACGCTTCAGGTCGGGGATGATGTGGATGCAGTTGATGCAGCCGTAGGTCCAGAAGTCGAGCAGCACCACTTTGCCTTCGAGATCGCCGAGGACGAGCGGCTCGGCGGTGTTGATCCATTCGAGACCGGTCGGGAACTCAGGGGCGGGGCTGGTGCCTGCAAAAGACTGCGCCGGATCGATGGCGGCGTCCGGTCCGAGCGACGTGGTGGACCCACCGAGCCGGGTTGTGCTCGTCGGCTCAGCATCGGTCGTCGAACCGGCACATGCCGTCGCGATGAGGGCTAGCACCAGCCCGGTGAGGAGAGGTCGCTTCACAACACTATTTAAACGTAGACCGGCCCCAACTAGTTCGTCATCAACCAGGTGGTCAACCCCGGCACAATCCGGTGTGTCGCAAGCGGCTGAACGGCCGGCAACCGCCTGAGTGCCGGCCATGGTTGGGCCGAAGTCTCAGAAGAAACGGGCTCGACGAGCTACATCCTCAGACAACGTCTGGCGAGGACGCTTGAAACAACAGCCACTCGCCCGGAACACCCTTGAGATGGTGGGCACCGCGTTGGGAGAAACTTATTCCGGAACCGGCCACGAGGTCCTTTACCGTCGAAGACACCAGGACCCCACTGTCCGGGGCGGCGGCCATGACCCGGGCCGCGATATGCACCGCGATCCCACCGATATCCGAATCGAGCAGCTCGATCTCTCCGGTGTGAAGTCCTGCCCGTATTTCGATCCCGAGCCGTTGAACCTCCTCAACAGCGCCGGAGGCACACCGCACCCCCCGGGCCGGGCCATCGAACGTCGCCAGGTAACCATCGCCGCTCGTGCCAACCTCACGCCCATCGAAACGATCAACGTATTCGCGCATGGTGCGGTGATAGGAAGTCTGAACGTCGAGCCATCGCTGATCGCCCAGGCGGGTCGCCAGCTCGGTGGAGCCGACCACATCGGCGAACATCACAGTTGCCATCACCCGATTGTGTTCGGGAATCTCGCGGACACCGGTGACGAACTGCTGGATCTCGTCGAGTACCGGCAGGAAATCGCCTGCGTTGAAAGGAAACACGTCGGTGCCGGGTAGTTCTACGAACTCGGCGCCGACGATATGATCGGCCAGGTAGCGGCCGAAATCGACCCGATAGTGCGGGTTGTTTGCTCGGTGAACGACGAGGGTGGGCACGCGAATGCTGGGGAGCGCAGAACGCACATCGACCTGTTGAACCACCCACGCGTACATCGTTGTGGCAGCCCCGCGCGGCATGGCCAGGCGCTGGTATCTCGTAAACCAATTGCGAAAGCGCGTATCGTCGGCCACGCTCGGGGCGGTCAGCATGAGCATATTGGCGTCGACACCCCAATGCTTCTCGAAAGCAGCCACTAGATCCTGAGTGGTGTTTGGCGGCATACCGATCGGGTAGTCATCGTCGCGTAACCATCGTGCGAACGAGTTGACGAGAACGAGAGCTTTGACCCGGCTCGGGTGTGTGGCTGCCAGCATGATGGCCATCGGACCGCCCTCCCCGTTGCCGACCACTGCCGCTTGGTTGAAACCGGCAGCATCCATAGCGACCTTGGCGTCGTCCATCCACTCTTCGATGGTCGGCAGAGCGGCGAGCGGAACCGGGTCTGAAACCCCCGATCCGCGCTTGTCGAAGCACAGGACTCGTGCGAAGGAGCCCAGCCGGTCCAAGTATCTGGCCAGCGAGGGCTCCTCCCACATGACGTCGAGATTGGTCAGCCAGTCCGAAACGAGAATGAGCTCCCCCGGGCCGTCCCCAAACACCTGATAGCCGACATAGCCGCTGGCCGATTTGGCGTATTGGGTCTGTGGGGTCAAGAGGCGGTCACGATCGGTTGAGCCTCCACCCGCCAACCAACGCCAGATGGCAGGTCATCCCCATCCTGGCCGAGGCTCGTCGGCTCCAAAACGCATCCGCTACACGGACGTGGAAGATACCGATCATCTCGTGGAAGTGTAAGAGGCTCCTCGAGCCGGCGCCACGGTCCACTCGGTGGAGGGGAACGCTCCGCGTTCCTCGGGAGTTGCTGCCCAACGCCAGGGGAACGCTTCGCGTTCCTTGGGAGTTGCTGCCCAACGGCAGGGGAACGCTCCGCGTTCCTTGGGCTCGGGGACGGGCACCACGTGGCATGAAACCCGGTCCCCGAGCTCGGGTCGAAATGGACTACACCTCCAGGGCGGCGAGCTCCAGGGCGAAACGCTCGGTGGCAAAAGCGAGGTGGTCGCCATTCATCTCTTCTTCCTCGAGGGCGGCTCGCACCGCCTTTTGGGCCTCGTAGTCGGGGTTGACAACGCCGGCGCGACTCTGCATGAGGCGCCACGCCTTCCTGCGCTCCACACAAAACAGCACCATCTGGCGGGACAAGACCATCGTGGCTGTGCCTGCGTCACCGTTGTCAACCTCGATGTACACACCAAAGTCGGGCACGTAGGACCGATGGGAGGAATCGAGGACGTGACGCTGGACAATGTCATCCTGGGTAACAAGCACCAGCAGATCGTCGAGAAGGACCAGCCCGTCGGTGTCGTCAACCTCACGGAAGTGTCGCCGGAAGCGGGCCTCGGTGGTTGCCCAGTGGGCGACCGTGTAGTTGTACTCCTCCCTGGTGGCCTTCGATGTCAGCTTGGCCCAGTCGCGACTTCGGTTCGGGTTGCCGGCCAGATCGAGTGTTTCGACGAACGTCTCGCCGGCTGCCGGGTTGTGGACGAACTGGGGCATGCCTCTGCCGTCCCTGACTCGATTGGCCTGGACAGTCGCCAGATTGTCGGCCACTCCGTGCTCGGGCTGGCAGGTTGTGAAGGACTGGATGAAGGCGGTGCCGCGATAATCGAGCCCCTCGAGGATGGCGCGGTAGAACTGGGCTGTGTTGGCCATCGAAACCTGCGCTACATAGGCGGACCCGTGGCCGCCGATGAAGGACTCGGCCACACTCTTCTTCTCCGTGAGCTTGCCCTGCGAGGCGACACCGAACTGATTCATGTCGCCACCACCCAACATCGGCGTGGAATCGGAATTTTGCCCTCCGGTGTTCGAGTACACCTGGGTGTCGAGCATGATCATCTTGACGTTTGGGCGGTTCTGCAAGACAACCTTGGAAACGTTCTGGTAGCCGATGTCACCCATGCCACCGTCACCGCCCAGCGCCCACACCTTGGGGAGCTCGCGCACCTCCTTGGCGGTGAGCGCTGAGTCGGTCATGTGGGTCATCTCGAAATAGTCGGCCTCGCTTATCACCTTCTCGGACCCGTCGAGCAGCGCATCGGCCAGCCGCTCGGGCACCACCGACCGCCTCGAGTGGTCCATGATGAAGCTCTCGCCGATCAGCCAGGCGACGGTCGATCCATCCTGGAAGAGCGAATTCATCCACGGGTAAGGGTGCGGGTTGTTTGGAGGGGTGGAGCCGTACACCGTGTTGCACCCGGTGTGGGCGCCCATTGCCATAACAGACATACCGTTGGGAAGGCCTCCCTCGACCGCCTGCAGATCCCGATGGTTGAAGGCGTCCTGGCGCATCGTGAGGGTCATCGCCTTTACGATCTCGCCATCGGTGATCTCGCCGTGGGCCTCGAGCCTGGCGGTTGTGTCGTCGTCGGACTCTCCGCCCAGACCCATGATGACGTGAGCGACCGCCCTACGGAATAGCTCGTACTCTGCCGGGTTACGCTGGCGCAGCGCACCAAGTTTGGCAGCGGCCTCGAAGTCGAGACGCTCCGCCTTCCGTTCCAAGCGATCGGCCTTGGCGTGGAATAGCGGACGTGTGTATGCCTCAGTGAGGCTGGTAATGGC
>JAUXJL010000252.1 GCA_030624805.1 Acidimicrobiia bacterium | reverse complement strand
TGAACGAATCCTCTGTGCTCAGCCGGGCGAGGAACTCGTCAACAGATTCTCGTACAGCAGGCGCTGTGACATCGGGGGCATCGACTGCAATCCACGCCGGATTGGTGAGGCTCGAGCTGAAATGCTCCTCGAGCAACTCAAGAGCATCCTTGGACTGGGCCGCGTCGGGCAGGGCGTCGGCACCGGCGTTGAAACCAAGCGAGATGAACCCGGCCGGGATGGCAAGTGCCACCAAGAATGCCGTGGCGACCGTCGCCAGCGCAATCGGGCGCGCCAGAACCCGGTCGGTGATGGCTCCCCACACTCCTCCCTGACCATCCGGCTCCCTCAAGAACGGCAGCTTTAGCCGGTTGACGTTCTTGCCAAGAATGGACAGCAACGCTGGTAACAGAGTCAACGAGGCGACGACGGTCAATGCCACCACGATGATCGCTCCGAGTGCCAACGAGATGAACGTGGAATCAAAGGTCAGCATCAATCCGGCCAACGACAGTAAGACGGTCACACCTGCGTAAAACACTGCTCGACCGGTGGTGTTGCTGGCGACCTCGATGGCCTCGAGCTTCGGCCGCCCATCCGCCATCTCGCTCCGGAAACGACTGAGGATGAACAGCGAGTAATCGATACCCACCGCCAAGCCCATCAGCAGAACCATCTCCGTATAGATCTCGACCAGCGGATACGCCTGACTCAGCAACGTCGCAACCGCGATCGCAGTGAAGATGGATCCGACGGCCATTACCAGCGGAATGATCGCCGCCACCAACGCCCGAAAGGCCAGCACCAGGATGACGAGACCAACCCCCAAGGAAATGAGGAGGATCCGGGCGAAGTCCTCGTCCAGGATCCGGTCGACCTCGTCTTCGACGAGGCGGCCACTGACGACGCCGGCTTCAAATCCCCCCTCGCCGCCGCCGCCTTGCACGACTTCAATAACGGCGTCGATGTTGCGAAGGTCTCTCCCGTCCTGCGCCTGGAGCTCTACGAACCCGAGAACCGCTCGATTAGTCGCGGACACCATCGCCGGGTCGCCCGTGTCGAAGAAACTGACGACTTCGGCAACACGCGGCAATCCCCGCAGCTCGGTAACGATGGCGTCGACGGCGGCCCGGAAAGCCGGGTCGTCAACCTGGGTGTTCTCGTCGGCGAATATCAGCCGTTCCGACCGCGTCGGTATCGACTCCGGCTGGGGCGAGGTGGACGGTGTTGCGAAGCGCTCGTCAAAAAGTTCGTCGGCCCTGCCAGACTCGCCGACGCCTTCCCCGTCATCCCGCACCTCGGCGGTCACGCTGCTGAGCGTGAGCACGGCAAAGAAAATGACGAGGACTGCTCCGCCTAATACCGCCCATCGGTGGCGGGCACTCCACGAAGCAATTCGGGCCGTTGCCGTGAGGGATCCGGCTGTGCGATCCTGTCTATCCGATCCCAATACCACCCGTTCTCCTCCGAGTTAGGTAGGTGCATCATGCCGTCGGTCGCCAAAGATCTCTATTGGGTTTTTCCCTGCAAAAACCCTATGAGGTAATGCCGGCGTCAGGGTCGAACCCGATGCCCCTCTGACATCGATGGCTCGATTCGGCCCGCGACGATGTGACGCGTGCGCTACGGCCACAGTGTCACATCGCCGTCGAGTGCTTCGCCCATAAAACGTCCAAACACAGCCACCCTGTCCAAGAGCCACAACATACGCACAAGTCACAACTTGGCGCCCTGTATCCGCCAATCCAACCCGACCGCCACTCCGCCACAGAGCTCTCAAAGGCTGCGATTTCACATCCTGTCGCCGCCGGCCCACCAACTCTCTAGGGTCTTTGGCGGGGAAGCTATGGCACTGCCCACCGGCATCATCACATACCTGTTTACCGACATCGAGGGCTCGACTCGTATGGTGCAGCGACTCGGGGCCGAATTCGACGAGGTCCTCGCCGAACACAACCAGATAATGCGGGCCGCCATCGCCGGTCACGATGGCGTTGAGGTAAAGACTGAAGGCGACTCATTCTTCGCGGTCTTCGAATCCCCGCTCGCCTGCGTAAACGCCACGGTGACCTCGCAGCGGCAACTTCACGATACATCATGGCGGGAAGGGGGCCAGGTACAGGTACGGATGGGCGCCCATACCGGAGAAGCCCGCCTGGGAGGCGACGACTATATAGGGGTTGAAGTCAACCGGGCCGCTCGTATCTCCAGCATCGCCCACGGTGGGCAGGTCATCATCTCTCACACCACCCGCGGCCTCATAGACAACCGGCTTCCCGCCGACGTCGAGCTGCGCGATCTGGGCGGCCACTGGCTGAAAGACTTTGATGATCCCGAGCGGGTCTATCAAGTTGTGACTCCCGACCTGCCTGCTGACTTTCCGCCCCTGCGCTCGGCCGAAGTTCGCAACAACCTTCCCACCCAGAGCTCAGAATTTGTGGGTAGAGAAGCCGAGAGTGAGGCGGTCACCCGCCTCGTGAGCACCAACCGGCTGGTGACGCTAACCGGCGTGGGAGGGAGCGGGAAGACCCGGCTGGCCCTTCACGTCGCCGGGTCGATGCTCGACCACTTCCCGGGCGGTGTTTTTTTCGTCGGCCTCGATGCGATCGCCGACCCGGCCGGCTTCGACCAGGCGGTTGCCGAAGCGATAGATGCTCCCAACGAACATTCTGTTGGGACCGATGTGGCCACGCTCGGCCAGGCCCTGCTGGTGCTCGATAACTTCGAGCACATCATCGAGGCTGCTCCGCGGGTTGCCGAGCTACTCGAGGCGGCCCCGGAACTGACGGTCCTCGCCACCAGCCAGGCTCTACTGCGGGTGCAAAGTGAGCAGGCATACGCCGTGCCAGTCCTCGGGCTCCCACCCCGGGCCGATGCTGCCACGGTGGGTGGCTCCGACAGCGGGTCCCTGTTCATACGCAGGTTGTGGGCGGGCGATCCGTCGTTCGAATTGACCGAGGACAATGCCCCCGCCATCAAGACCATCGTGACCCAACTCGACGGACTTCCCCTGGCGCTCGAGCTGGCGGCTGCCCGGGTCCGTTTGTTCGGCCTCGACGGGCTCCAGGCTGAACTCAGCACCAAGCTGTCGTCCCTGGGGGGTGGCTTCGCCGACGCCCCCGAACGCCATCGCACGCTCGCCGCCGCCATCGACTGGAGCTACCAGCTTCTCGACCCGTCGCAGCAACAGATACTGCGACGGGCGGCGGTGTTCGTCGACGGCTTCTCCCTGGGCGCAGCTGAGGCGGTGTGCGGAGATCAGGTGGTCGAGGGTCTCGCTTCCCTATTGGACAAAGCCTCCTCAACTCCAACATCGAAGGTGGCAATGCCCGCTTCAGCCTGCTCGAGACCATCCGGGCGTTTGGCTTGGACCGGCTGGCTCAGTCAGACGAGCTCGAGGAGACTGCTGCTGCCCACGCCGACTTCTACACCGCGATGGCAATCGACAAGGGTGAAGCTCTCCCAACCAGCGATAGCTACGCAGCCATCGAGCAACTCTCGATTGATCGTGCCAATCTCACCGCGGCTCTGCACTGGTCGGCCCAACACGATCCGGACCCGGGCCTGGCAGCCAAGGCCGTGCTGTGCCGCTTCTTTGAACTCACCGGCAGTCTCAGCGAGGGCCGTGAATTGGGTGAGGATCTCCTCGCCGCGGCCGATTCGTCGCCATCCGGTCGCTTGCATGGACTGCTCGGTCTGGCACATGTTGTCTACTGGCTGGCGGACCTCGATCGATCGGCCGAGCTGTACGACGAGGCAGTGGACCTGGCCGAACAGCTCG
>JAUXJL010000052.1 GCA_030624805.1 Acidimicrobiia bacterium | reverse complement strand
GGGGTGGTGTAATCGGTAACACAACAGGTTCTGGTCCTGTCGTTGAGGGTTCGAGTCCTTCCCCCCGAGCAGGCAACAGTTCGTTGTCGAAGCGGCCCCGTCGTCTAGCGGCCTAGGACGCTGCCCTCTCAAGGCAGTAACGCCAGTTCAAATCTGGTCGGGGCTACTGGACCACGAATGGGCCGCCCACGGGGCGACAAATTATTGGTTTATACCCTCGGATAGGTTTGAGCCTGCAGAACTGCGGTCGTGGGTCGGGAGTTGCGGAGCAACTCCGAAGCTGGGCGGAGCCCAGCCGCCCTCTCAAGGCAGCAGTGTTTTCTTTGCATCGCCGACGCTCGCTTCGCTCGCTGCGATGCATTGCCAGTTCAAATCTGGTCAGTTCAAATCTGGTCGGGTGCCAGTTGTGCCAGTTCAAATCTGGTGGGGCTACAGAACGGCGATTGGTCGCCTATGAGCCGGCCGACACGAGGTCCGCCCTAGCTTTCCACTTATGAGCGAACAACGGCCGCGTGTTGTCATTGTGGGAGCGGGATTTGCCGGCCTGTGGGCGGCCAAGACGCTGGCTGGTGCTCCGGTCGACGTCGTTATCGTCGACCGGAACAACTACCACTCGTTCTTCCCTCTGCTCTATCAGGTGGCCGCAGCCGAGCTCGAGCCTGGTGACATTGCTTATCCCGTCCGGACGATCCTGCGTCGCCAGGGCAACGCCGAGTTCCGACTCTCCGAGGTTCAGGGCCTCGTGCTCGACGACAAGGTTGTGCTGACGGAGGGTGGCCCGATGTCGTACGACTACCTGATTCTTGGTATTGGAAGCACGACGCAGTACTTCGGTGTGGACGGTGCTGACAAGCACTCGTTCTCGTTGCGCACCCTCGACGAGGCCGTCGCGCTGCGCAATCACATTTTGCGAAGGTTCGAGGCCGCCGAGCAGGCTACTGATTCGGTGGAGCGACGCCGCCATCTGACCTTCGTGGTCGTCGGCGGCGGCCCGACCGGAGTGGAGTTCGCCGGGGCTCTCCAGGAACTGGTCAATGGGCCTATTTCGAAGGACCACCGTCTGATCGATCCGTCAGACGTTTCCATCGTCCTCGTGGAGGCGACGCCCGGGTTGCTGTCCATCTATCCGAATGGACTCGCTGACTATGCCGGACGCCGGCTCACCAAGATGGGTGTCGATGTTAGGACCGACACCCCAGTCGCGGCGGTGGACGTCTCGGGAGTCACCCTCGCTGACGGAACTACGATCGACACCTCGACGGTCGTGTGGACTGCGGGGGTGGGAGGCGACCCTGTCGTGACGGGTTGGGGTCTGCCGACCTCGCAGGGAGGGCGTGTCCCGGTCCTGCCCAGCTTGCAGCTAGACGACCATCCAGAGGTCTTCGTAACCGGCGACCTCGCCCTGCCACGGATCGACGTCCCGATGGTTGCACAGAACGCTCTCCAGCAGGGAAGTCACGCCGCTCGCGGTGTTCTCCGCATGCTGTCCGACCAGGCGCCTCATCCCTACGAGTACCGGGACCTCGGGAACATGGCCGTCATCGGGCGCAATGCCGCAGTCGTGCACCTGTTCAACCGGTGGTCCTTCAAGGGGTTCCCTGCCTGGGTCGTGTGGCTGGGAGTCCACCTGTTCAAGCTCATCGGTTTTCGAAACCGAACTGCCGCCGTCCTGTCGTGGGCGGGTGACTATTTCTTCGGCGACCGTGCCGCCCGGGTGATCCTCGAACGGTCCGATACCCGGAGCCCGCAGAACCCGAAGGATTCACTCGACAGGTAGTCCGGCTGTGGCTCGAGGTGCCGCCTGCCGAATCAAGCAACCTTCGGAGGTGCCCGACTGAGGCGAGTCCGTTCCTAGGCTTGGAGGCGGAGACACATACGTGCAAAACCCAATTCACACCTCGGATTTGACCAAACATTACGGAGACTTTGCAGCCCTCGTCGATTTGAACCTTGATATCAACGCCGGGGAGATCTTCGGGTTTCTGGGTCCAAACGGGGCGGGCAAAACGACCATGATCCGGACCATTCTCGACGAGATACGCCCAACTTCGGGTCGGGCGTCGATCCTTGGGATGGACACCCACGAGCAATCGGTTGAGATTCGCCGCCACATTGGATACGTGCCGGGTGACCTCGCGATGTACCCCAACCTCACCGGGCGTGACACCCTCACCTACTTCGCCAACATGCGGGACGGAGTCGAGTGGGGGTTTGTTGACGAACTTGCTACCCGCCTCGATGCCGACCTCTCGAGAAAAGTCGGCGATCTCTCCTCCGGCAACCGGCAGAAGGTTGGCCTGATCCAGGCGTTCATGAATCGGCCCGACCTCTTGATCATGGATGAGCCCAGCTCGGGTCTCGATCCCCTCGTTCAGCGGGAATTCCAGACCATGATGCGAGAGGTTGCCGCCGACGGGCGCACTGTGTTCTTGTCGAGCCATACCCTGTCAGAGGTGCAACGAGTAGCCGATCGGGTCGGCATCATCCGCCACGGACGCCTCATTGCGGTTGAGGCCGTTGCCAGTTTGCGGTCAAAAGCGATTCGAACTGTCGAGCTCATGTTCGACTCCCCGGCGGAGGCATCGGTATTCGAGGCCGTTGCTGGAGTTCGCGACGTCACTATCGATGACCATCAGGTCAGATTGTCGTTCGACGGGCACATGGAATCGCTCCTGGCAGCCGTCGCCGACCACTACACCCTTGTCGACATCAACACGGAGGAAGCCGATCTCGAGGAGATCTTCCTCACCTACTACCGGGACGGGACGGACTGATGTTGGCCACCGTCCTCACCAAGACACTGCGGGACCGGTGGAAAGGCCCGGTGATCGGAGCCGCCACCATCGGCCTCTTTCTTCTGTTCGGGATGGCGGTTTACCGCGACATCGATCTCGCCATCTACACCGATCTGCCGGAGGCCTTCCGGGCACTCACGAACATTCCGGCCGATGCCGGCGTCGGCAGCCTGGCCTACGGCGCCATCTACAGCTCATACGGAGCGTTGACACTGGCCTCGCTGGCGATTGCCATGGGGGCCACCTCCATTGCGGGAGAAGAGCGGGATGGAACCATCGGCCTGCTCCTCAGCAATCCGCGCAGTCGCACGTATGTGCTCGTCTCCAAAACCGCCGCGCTGGTGCTCCTCACGGCCCTCGGCGCCCTCATCTTGTGGGGGGCGGGCCGGATTGTCCCGGCTGCGCTCGATGTCGAGACAACCGGGATGCAGGTGGAAGCGCTTCTGCTTCACATGTTCGCCAATGCTCTCTTCTACGGTTTTCTCGCACTGGCCATCGGGGCCTGGACCGGAAGAGGCGGGTTTGCTTCGGGAGCAACGGCCGCGGTGATGGTGGTCTCGTTCTTCGCCGCCGGATTACTCCCCCTGATTGAGGGTTTTGAGAACGTCGCACGGCTGTTCCCATGGCACTACTTCGAAGGAAGCCAACCGTTGGTGAACGGGATCGACCGGGGCCACCTGAGCGTGTTGCTGGCCGGCGTCGTTGCACTTGTAGGAATCGGCCTGGTCGGTCTCAATCGACGGGACCTCAGGGGGCAAAATGCCGGGGTAACCCTGCTCGACCGTCTGCGGAGCAACCCCATGACCGAGAAGGTTGTTGATCGACTGGCGGGTTCAACCCGGGTGTCCCGGATTTGGATCAAGACGGCGTCCGACCATCAGGGTTTGCTCGTTGTGACCGCAGCTGTGATGTTCCTCATGATGGGCGTATTGCTCGGCCCGATGTATTCACTCATCGACGAGAGCCTCATCGGATTCGCCGATGACCTCCCGGAGGCCCTCCTTGCTCTATTCGGCGGAGGCGATATGAGCACGGCGGAGGGGTGGTACCAACTCGAGACATTCGGCCTGATGGCACCGATTGCCGTCATGGTGGTAACCGTGGGTATCGGGGCTCGGGCTCTTGCCGGCGAGGAGTCTGGCCGCACCATGGGCCTACTGCTCGCCAACCCGATCTCGCGCTCTCGCGTGGTAATCGAGAAGAGTTATGCCATGGTCTTCTATGGCGTTGTGGTGGGATTCGCGACCTTCGCCGGGGTGGCCCTCGGGTCGTTGCTCGGCGGGCTCGGCATGAGCGCCGGCAACATCGCGGCAACGTCGCTGTTGATGACTCTCCTCGGCCTGGGCTTTGGAGGACTTGCCCTCGCGGTGAGCGCGGCCACCGGACGCGTCAAGGCCGCAATCTTCGCCACCGTCGGGATAGCAGTCGCCTTTCACATACTCAATGCCTTCTTGCCATTTAACGACAGCCTGGCCGGGTATACGAAATGGTCGCCGTTCTACTACTACCTCAGCAGTGACCCACTGAATAACGGGATGAACTGGGGCCATGGCGTGGTTCTTTCCCTGCTTGCGATTGCGCTGATTTGGGTAGCGGTCGTGCTCTTCGACCGGCGCGACCTCCGACAAACCGGCTAGCTGCCGAACCAGTAGAACTGGTGCTAATCAAACATTGTGGAGTCTGTCGAGGCGTTGATGGGCGGCCTGAGCATCGTTTGTGGCCCGCTCAGCGGCGGATCGAGCGGAGTCGTCGACCGGCTGTTCCAGGTGGGAGGCAACTTGTGCGGTCAAAACGCCGACGGTCATTGAGTTGGCCACTCCCGTCGCCTCCAGACCGATATAGCGTTGAAATGCGACCACCGAGGTTTCCGTGCGGGGTCCGAATATGCCGTCGAGCGCACCCGGGATCGGGGCCTTGTCACTGTCAGCTTCCGCGAGTAAGTCGTGGTACTGGGTCAACAGGTTCTGTAGAACGAACACGTCTTGATTGGTATCTCCTCGGCTCAACATGTCTGCTTCCTTTTCTCGGGTCATGGTCAGAAAAGTGGCCCACGGGAAGGTTGGGCCCGGGTCGGTGCGGCGAGTGGGGTCGAGATCGGCGTGGGCGATGAATCCCGACTCCCCTCGGTGGTATGCGGCCAGGTCGATGCGACGTACGGCGATGCCATGTTCGGCAACCCAGTCCCGACAAATGCCGGCTGCGTTCTTGAGTAGCCGGGCCTCGTAGCCAGGATTGCGGCCCCACCAGGCGGCCCTATAAGAGATCTCGAAGCTCAGCGAGTCCTCCCAGGCGAATCGGGAGTGGATGGCACGGTGCGTGTCGGGGAGAAGGTCGATGACGCTGTCGCTATCGACGACCTTGTGGACGGAGGCCCGTCGCGGCGTTGTGGCAAAGAACCGTGCAACAGCCTCCGCTCCGCCGTCGGTCCCCGTCAGGTCCGGGGTGTTCTCGGCGGTGTGAACTGTGATGACCTTCGGCGGCTGCCTCAAGGCCTGTGGGATACCCCAGTATCCCCATCGGGCGTACGGAGCGGTAACCCGGGCAGTTGGGTTGGGGTTTTCTACCAGGTAGAAACCCATACTCGGACCCCCTCCTTTGAAGGTGATGACTAGTTATCGGCCAGCCGTTGCAACGCAGAGAGTAGTGAAGTGGCCACTTTAAGTAGCGACCCGGTCTACCCTTAGCGGAGAGGGGAGGACGCGTGGAACAGCGCATCTATCGAAATTTTGATCTCCTGTTCGAGGGAGACCGCAGCAGGGGGTATCGGGTCCGAGTTGTTGGGTCGCCCGCCGGAGAAGCTACGGCTCAGTTTGTACCACCCTTCACACTGCCCGAGCTGGCAGATCTCCGGCGCCGCATGACCAAGCGTGGCATGCGGCAACGACGGCTCGAATCGGGGCGCCAGCGAGCCGCTCGTGAGCTAGGGGATGGATTGTTTCAAGCTCTTTTCACCGACGACGTAGGCCTGTGCTACCGCGCCAGTCTCGACGAGGTCGAGCGGCGCGGAGAGGGACTGCGAATCCGGTTGCGGCTGTCAGAGGTTCCCGAGCTCATCGATCTGCCATGGGAACTTCTCCACGATCCCCAATCCGACTCATTTCTTGCGCTCTCCGTGTGGACTCCGATTGTTCGCTATCTCGACCTGCCTGCCCCGATCAAACCGGTCGGTGCCGTGCCGCCCCTCCAGGTCCTCGTTATGATCTCGCAGCCTCCTTCCCTCCCTCCTCTTGACGTAGAGGGAGAATGGGCCCGCCTACGTCAAGCATTGGCCGAACCGGAAGCAGAGGGATTGATATCGGTGGCGCGGCTGGACGATGCCAGCCTGCATGGCCTGCAGCAGGCGCTTCGCGACCACGAGTTCCATATCTTCCACTTCGTTGGTCATGGCACGTACGACACAGATCACGAGGACGGCATTCTTTTGCTGGAAGACGGCGCCGGGGGCCAACGCCAGGTCAGTGGGCGCGATCTGGGAGCATTCTTGCGAGACCAACGGTCTCTGCGACTGGTCATCCTCAACTCGTGCAGCGGTGCGACCACCTCGTCGGCCGACCCCTTCGCCGGGTCCGCCCAGAGCCTCGTATTAGCCGGGATCCCATCGGTGGTGGCTATGCAGTCTCCCATCTCCGACCCAGCGGCCATTTCGTTGACAAGCGAGTTCTACAGTGCCATCGCGCACGGCCACGGTGTTGACACCGCGATTGGGGAAGCCCGACGAGCCATGTTCGGTCTCGGCGACGACATCGAGTGGGCCACTCCGGTGCTCTACATGCGAGCACCCGATGGGACCATATTCGACATGGCTGCCGGCTCTCACCCCGGACCGGGGGCGTCCGGAGCGGGCCTCACTCGTCCGGCCCTTAGGCGGGGACCCGGGGGCCTAACCCGAAATCGGGCAAGTCGGGCTCGGGACGAGTCCCGGCCGCGAGAGGGGAACGAGTGAGAACCCGAAACGAGAAGGTGCTGTAGTGCCGTTCTTGGGGCTGCGAGATGAGCAGCCACCCGAGGTCAGATTGCTCCAGGTTGGCCCTAATGCCTTCCAGCTACTCGAGGGATTTCGCTTTCAGCGCCCGCCCGGCTCAAGTCCTCGGATACTTACCGTTCCCGCTCACGATCTGACCGGGCTGCCCATCGGCGCCAACCAAACCGATCTCGCTTCGGTTCCCTGGTTCCTGTGGTGGTTTGTCTCGAGTTATGGACAGCACACCAAGGCTGCACTTCTCCACGACCATCTGCTTACCGACCCAGCGTTCGACAGGATCGAGGCAGATCTCGTATTCCGCGAAGCGCTGACGGACAGTGGCGTGTCGTGGGTGCGGCGCTGGGTGATGTGGGCCGGCGTCACAATTGGAACCATGTGGGATCAGCGACGGCTGCAGGCGGTCTTACTGTTCGTCCATCTCGTGCTGGTTCTGGGGCTGGCTGGCATGTGGCTCGTAGACATCGACCCGGGCTTCTTGCCGATCGGTCGAGTTCCTGGCTGGTGGGTTCTGGTGGTTGCCTCCACCGGCGTCGTCTGGGGCATGCTGTGGCCCTGGAGTGTGGCGGCGGCGGTGCTCCTCGGGCCGCCGACGGTTCTCGTCGGGATGGCAGTCGCAGTCGTTTACGCCGTTGAGTTGCTTGGAAGTGTCGTGAGCTCGATACGGGGTGACGGGTTCGAGATGCCAAAGTCGGTCCCGTATCGGCACGATCGGGACCAGACCTGACCCTAAGGTTTGTGGGCCTGCCCGTATCTTGGTGGTGTTACGTGTTCCCGTAGACGGGCACGTGTTCGTGGCCCGTTTCTCGTTGGTGTTACGTGTTCCCGTAGACGGGCACCGTTGCGCCGTTCATGACCGCGGCCTCGTCGGACAGCATGAAAGCAATGACCCCGGCAATCTCCTCGGGGGTTGGCCAGTCCACGTAATCGGCATAGGGCATCGCCTGGCGGGTTGCAGGTGTGTCAATCACCGACGGAAGGAGTGTATTAGCGGTGATCTCTGTCCCGCGTAATTCGTTGGCGAGAGACTTGGTAAGGCTGACCACCGCGGCTTTGGCCATGTTGAACGCGGCCTGGCCGGAGGGGTTGTCGACCGCAGCCCGGCTGCCGATGGTGATGATGCGGCCTTTGCCGGACTTTCGAAGCTCCGGAAGCACCGCCCGCACAGCATAGAAGGTCGACCGCAGGTTGAGGTCGAGCATCCTCTCGAACCGCACGTCGTCGGTGTCCTCGACGTCGGTGCCGCCGGCCCAGCCGCCGACCAGGGACACGAGAGCGTCAACCGACCCAAAGCGATCGGCGCAGTCTTTGACGAAGGTGTCGAAGGCCTCCGGTTCGGACGAATCTACCCGGCGCAGGAATACTTGGTCGGGATCAGGCCGGAGATCCCGCTCGAGCGCCTCGGCCTCTTCAGGAATCAGATATGTTATGCCGAGCCTGAAATCTTGATCGATGAGCAGTGGCGTCAGGGCCCGCCCGAGGCCGCCGGTTCCTCCCGTGATGATTGCGCTTTTCATTACACAGGATTATCGCGCAAGTGATAGGGTCAGCGGGGAATTAGTCGGGAGGCGCTAGATGGCGAACATCACTTTTGAGGATGTCGGCAAGGTCTATTCAGACGGAACTCGGGCGATTGAAGGCGTAAATTTCGATATCACCCACGGCGAATTTCTCGTCGTTGTCGGTCCGTCGGGATGCGGGAAATCCACTCTGCTGCGTATGGTGGCCGGCCTCGAGGAAATCTCCGAAGGCAAGGTCATCATCGGTGATCGGGTCGTCAACGACGTGGCGCCCAAAGACCGTGACATCGCGATGGTTTTTCAGAATTACGCCTTGTACCCTCACATGTCGGTGTTCGACAACATGGCCTTCGGCCTCAAGCTTCGCAAGATGCCCAAGAATGAGATCAGGGGAAGGGTGCAAGAGGCAGCTCGAATTCTCGAGATCACCGAGTACCTCGACCGCAAGCCCAAGGCGCTTTCGGGTGGCCAGCGCCAGCGCGTGGCCATGGGCCGCGCCATTGTCCGGGAGCCCTCTGCCTTCCTGATGGACGAGCCTCTCTCCAACCTCGACGCCAAGCTTCGGGTCCAGATGCGCACCGAGCTGGGTCGGCTCCACACTCGACTCAACACCACCACCATGTATGTGACCCACGATCAGGTCGAGGCTATGACTCTCGGACACCGGGTAGCGGTGATGCGCAAGGGCCTCCTCCTACAGGTAGACACGCCGTTCAACCTGTTCCAGGCGCCCGACAACCTCTTCGTTGCCGGCTTCATCGGCAGCCCGGCCATGAACTTCGTGTATACCAACCTCGAGGCCGATGGCTCGGAAGGTATGGTTGCCATTTTCGGAAACGAACGCTTCGCCCTCGGCAGCCAGCTGCTTGCAGATAACCGAGCGATTGCCAACTACGCCGGCAAGGAGATCGTGATGGGTGTCCGGCCCGCCTCGTTCGAGGACGCACGGGTTACCTCAGACGTCGTCGGACACAGCTTGGATGTGGAGTTACAAGTAGTTGAAGTGCTTGGCAGCGAGACATTTGCCCACTTTGACCTTGACGTTAGGCCGGTAGTCACGCCCGATATCGAGGAGCTGCTCGCCGACTCCGGCGCCACCGCCGCAAGCCTCGGGGACAGCACGCGCATTACAGCCCGGATCAGCTCCAATGTCAGGGTTGAAGCTGGGGAGCGAATCACCCTGGTTGTGGACAACAACAAGCTTCACTTCTTTGACCCTGACACGCACCTTCGGATCTATTGACTCCCCGAGGACGTTTACAGCCGGATCCGCCTGAAGGCTTCAGCGGCGGCTAGGTCGACGGCCGCGCCCTGCCTCGCCGCCACACTCCGCAGTTGCTGCTCGAACGTATCGCGTTCTTCCCTACCCTGGCCGGCGTCGCCCATGGTGGTGTGGTGTTGGGATCGGTGGCAGAGTAGGGCCCCCAGTTTGGTCGGGAACTCTTGAGCGATGTCCTCCCAGTGGTCGGGCTCGGCAGCTCGCCACAGGAGGAGCGAATCGGGGCGATGGGCCTCTAGGCCATGTTCGGGGAAAAACAAATGGTC
>JAUXJL010000234.1 GCA_030624805.1 Acidimicrobiia bacterium | reverse complement strand
TGCCCAGGAGACGATCGATCGAATTCGGTCCAAGGTGCAGTTCGATAAGGCCGAGTCTCAGATAAAACGCAGGCTGAGGCGTTAGTTCTTCACGCGGACGGGTAGGACTACCGGCCCGTCGGGTCCGGGGATCACCTCGACAGTGGCACCGAAATGGTTGGCGATTACCTGGGCTTGTAGCACCTCGGCCGGCGTCCCTTCAGTCACCACCCGACCGTCGACCAAGAGCATTATTCGATCACCAAACTGTGCCGCGAACGTGAGGTCGTGCATCGTACTGATGACAACGAGATCGCTTTCGAGGCGTAGCTCATCCACCAACTCGAGCACCTGTTGCTGGTGACCCAAGTCGAGTGCAGTCGTTGGCTCATCGAGCAGAAGAATGGAGGCGTCCTGGGCGAGTGCCCGCGCTAGGACTGCTCGCTGGCGCTCGCCGCCCGATACTGACGAAACCGGACGCCCCGCCAAGCCGGCCAGATCGAGGCGCTCGAGGACCGACGCCACCCGCCGACGGTCCTGTGGGCCCTCCATTCGCCAATACGGGATATAGGGGGTACGGCCCAGCAGGACATAGTCGAACACCGTCACTCCCTCCGGCACGATGGGTATCTGGGGGACGACCGCCACGAGGGCAGCCACCTCCCGTCGACGCATTTCGCTAAGGCGCCGACCTCCCAGGACCACCTCCCCGGTTGTACTCACCGCACCCGATAGGGCTCGCACAAGCGTCGTCTTCCCGGCTCCGTTCGGGCCTATGACCACCAGCCACTCACCCCGACCGACTTCGAGGTCAACGCCGGCCAACACAGGCGATCCGTTGTAACGCGCCGTCACATTACGAGCGGTAATGCCGGTCATGCAGCCACCTCGTGTCGGGTGGCGAGGATGAAAGCAAAGAAGGGGGCGCCCACAAAGGCCGTGACCACACCGATCGGCAGCTCGCCGCCCGATTGCACGGTCCGGGCCAGGAGGTCGGCCACCATTAGGAATGCTGCCCCTCCGATGAGCGAAATTGGCAGCAACATCCGATGTGAAACTCCTACCGCTAGGCGGACGATGTGGGGCACGATGATGCCAACAAACGCGATGAGGCCACTCACTGCAACTGCGGCTGCAGCACCCAGGGTGGCAGCCGCCACCACCACGAGACGAACCCGGCCCGGATCGACACCGAGCGTCGCCGCCTCCTCCTCCCCTACCGCCATGACGTCGAGGTGACGTCGATGAGCCAGCAGAACGATCCAGCTCACGATCGCATAAGGCAGGAGAAGGCGGACGTCACCCCAACCTGTGGTTGCCAGGCGGCCGAGAATCCACGAGAACACCTGTCGAATGGTGTCCGCGTGCTGCTGTTGCAGGTAGGTCTGGAGCGCCGTGAAGAACGCCGCCACAGCTACCCCGGAAAGGATGAGCGTGGCGCCGCTGCGGCGCGGGCCCCCGAGACGGGCAAGGCCGTAGGCCACTACGACGGCGACAACCGCCCCGGCAAAGGCCAGCGGGGCAACGGTGGCGGCCGGGAGGGTGAACACAATTGCGGCCGTGGCTCCCAGCCCCGCTCCGGCCGCAACCCCGAGCAGATACGGGTCGGCGAGGGGGTTCCGGAAGACCCCTTGGTAGGCCGCTCCAGAACCGGCCAGCGTCGCGCCAACGAGGCCGGCGAGCACCATACGGGGGACACGAATTTGCCACACAATGGCGGATTCCTGACTGGACAACCCTGAGTCGAGCGAGACGAGGGGTATGTGATCGAGTGCCTCAACAATGGCTCGCCACGGGTCGACCCCGGCCGGTCCGAGGACGAGTGAACCAGCCGCAGCTGCCACGAGAACGCCGAGCGACACCGCAACCGGGCCGAGACGAGGGCGCGGGGGAGCCGCCGGCAGAGTGACTGCGCTCATGGCACCGGCACCTTGGCCTCGATCGCCTCCCAAATCGACTCCATCAGCTCGATGGTCCGGGGCCCCCACCGCCCGGCAATGTCACCATCCAGCCCCACGATATTCCCGCTTGACACTGCCCGGATTGTTTCCCACCCGGGACGGCCGGCCACCGACTCGACGGTGACTCCGAAATTGGCGTCGGCCAGAAATATGAACTCCGGATTCTGGTCGACGATGAACTCGGCGGACAGCTGAGGGAAGGGACCACCGACCTCGGCGGCATCTGCGATATTCACCAACCCAAGGCGCACGTACAGGTCACCGATGAACGATTCCGAGGAAGCACTGAACAAAGTCTCGTCCACCTCGTGGAAGATCGTCAGGCCTGCGAACGGGACGCTGGCGGCGACTACCCGTTCCATGTCATCGGCCAGTTGCCCGGTCAGTATCTCGGCCTCGATTCCATAGCCGACCGCCAGCCCGAGGTTTAACAACTGGGAGAAAGCCGCCTCGACGGTGGGCGGGGGCCCGAGGAGCAGAAACGGGATGCCGAGTGTTTCGAGCGCGGCCGTTTCTCCCTGAAAGTCGAATGCAAGTATCACCAGATCGGGCTCGAGGGCGACGACCTCCTCGATGTTGAAGTTGAATGAGTCCAGTTTCGTAGTGTCCTGAGCAGCTGCCGGGAAGTTCGAAGTGAGATCGGTCGCCACGACCTGATTCTGTGCACCGAGGGCATACAGCATTTCGGTGTGCGTGGCCGACAACGACACGATCCGCCTGGGTTCGACCTCAACCGTCACAAAGCCAAGATCGGACTCAACTGTGACGGGAAAGGCCTCCGGCGCCGCCACCACCGTCGTGGAGGTGGATGTCGTGGAGGTGGATGTCGTTGACGTCGAGGTCGACGTCGTTGTTGCGGGCACCGCAGCTGGTTCGATCACCACCGTCGTCTCTGCCGTCGAAGCCCGGCAAGCAGTGAGGACGAGGCTCAGACCGAGAAGAATCGCGAGAATTGCGCTTCTGCGCATAGAAATCCGCCTTTCAGTACAAAGACGGTGAGCCGGTTTGATGCGGGTCACCCTTCCATCGAGAGTTATCCACTCCGGCCGGGGCAGGCGACCTGGCTCATCCCTTGACGGGCTTCACAGTTGCGGGACAGCACCGGATTCCAACCGGACTTCGCTCTTACGCTCGGGGAGACCCCAGCGGTTCGTGTGATCGCAGCATACAAGGGGGAACTCGGCAATGCAGCTGCGCCGAGCTGCGTCGCAGGTATTGGCCGGGAGCTTTCCAGGACCCGATCTACACTCCGCCCATGGACACGAGGCGACTGTCGGTATTGCTCGCAGCAGTCGCGGTGCTCGTCGGTGCATTGTGGGCTCGGAACCGCCCCGTCAAGCCACCTCCCCATCATGGCGCCTGGAAACCGCACACCAAATGAGAATTGCAGTGCACCCTGTCGGAGACGTTGGTCGACGGGCCATCCGCATCCTGCAGGCAGAGCCTGCCGTCACCAAGGTTGCGGCCTGGGGGGTTGAAGAATCCAGCCAACGTGTGGCGGTGACCGACAAGCTTGACGGGTTCGACGTCGTGCTGACCGATCGGTACGAGCCCGACGAACTGGCCGCGGCCTGCCTCGCCGCTTCGGCCTCACTTGTGACCAGCACAGGTTGGACTGAGGACCCGGGTGAAGCGTTCGAAGACGCCGGGCTCAGCCTGGTGGTCGGTGCCAACCTCGAGACCGGCTTAGCCGCCAGCCTGGCCCTCCAGGAAGCAGCCCTCATGGACGAGCCGCTCGAAGTCCGGCTTGCCTGGACCACGCCGGGCCGACTCAGGCGGCGGGGAGAGCCCATCCCCTTCCCGGACCCGGTCGGGTCTCTATGGGCACGCAACGTTGACCTCGTCGGCTGGAGCGCCCAGGCCATCCCGGCAACCGCGTTCGCAGCACCGATCGAGGGTGACTGGGCTGCAGCCATGGCTCAGGTGTCTGGAGCCCTCGACGGCGGAGTCCAACGCACCATCGTCGGGACCGCCGACCACGCCTCATACCTTGCGGCGATTGCGCTGGCGGCGCCTGTGGTCCCGGTAGGCCAAAACCTGTACGAGCCGGGCATTCAGTGGGCATCCGCCGCACCGGCTGCTTACCTTGATCGAGCT
>JAUXJL010000304.1 GCA_030624805.1 Acidimicrobiia bacterium | reverse complement strand
CCGGGATCGTCGAATCGTTGGACTTCGATGCTGTTCCCATCAGGGTCTTCGGCAAAGAAACCGTAGACCTCGTAGACCGCACTGTGTTCGGGAGGCCGCACGATTGTGGCACCAGCCGCTACGAGGTTGTCGTGCCATTCATCGACGTCGTTGGTTACGAGGTACAAGAGGGCTCCAGCCACACCGACCCTCTCTGGGCGGATCGTGCATACGCCGACGAACGACGTATCGGTAATCTGGAAAATTCGGCACCCGCCCCGGTCCAGGACCAACGCCAGGCCCAGCACCTGCCCGTAGAACCGGGTTGAACGTTCCAGGTCGGCCACGTAGAGAAACGTGATCTGGTCCTGGACGGTCATAGGCGGCTCCGCGCTCCCCTCAGCCGGTCCAGGCTGCGCTCCCGTCCGAGCGCAGCAAGGGATTCGAACAACGGTGGGCTGATCGACGAGCCGGTGATGGCAACCCGCACAGGCTGCAGACCCTTGCGGGCGTTGAGTTCGAGGTCTTCGAGCATGGCTCGCAGTTCCTTCTCGATTGGGCCGCTGCTCCACTCCCCTACCCGTTCGAGCCGAACCAGGGCCGCATCAATCGCCCGGGGCGACTCCGGCTTGGTCATCACCTTGTCCCACGAGCCGGCGTCATAGTCAACCTCCTCGGCGAACAAGAAACGGACCTGGTCGGGGGCGTCGGTAAGGACCTTCACTCGCTCCTGCACCAGGGGCGCCACTTCCCGGTAGGTCTCCCGTTCCTCATCGGTGAGCGCTCGCCCGAGATCGGCCTCAACCAGTGGTCGGGTGTGGCTCTCAAACGCCCCAGGATCGAGCTCCCGAATGTACAGACCGTTCATCCAGGTCAACTTCTCGTTGTCAAATATGGCCGGATTCTTCTGAACGTCGTCTAGGGCGAACCGCTCAACCATTTCACGACGCGTAAAAACTGTCTCGTCATCGCCGAAGTTCCAACCGAGGAGGGCAACGTAGTTGACGAACGCCTCGGGCAAGATGCCGCCATCCCGATAGGCGTGGAGAGCGGTGTCGCCGTGCCGCTTGGAGAGCTTTTTGCCGTCCGGGCCCAAAAGCAGCGACAAGTGGGCATAGGCCGGTGGCTCGGCGCCCATCGCCCGGGTGATGAGGATGTGCTTTGGGGTCGAGGAAAGGAGGTCTTCTCCGCGCACGACGTGGGTGATTTCGTAGTCGACATCGTCGACCGTGCTGGCGAGGTGGTAGGTCGGCGATCCAGTGGACCGCAGCAAGACGAAGTCTTCGACGTTGTCGTGACCGAATCGGACTTCGCCCCGGACGATGTCTTCGAAGACGGTCTCTCCGGGCCGAGGAATGGCCAGCCGGAGTGCGGCTGCTTCGCCAGCCTGCTGGCGGCTCACCGACTCGTCGGGGTCGAGGGTTCGGCACCGACCGTCGTAGCCGGGCGGCCGACCCTCGGCCTGGGCTTGGCGGCGGCGCTCATCGAGCTCTTCAGAGGTGCAGAAACACAGATAGGCACGTCGGCCGGCTCGCAGCTCTACGGCTACCTGTTGGTACCGCTCCAGCCGATCGCTCTGCCGGTACGAGCCATGCGGCCCCCCGGTCTCGATGCCCTCATCCCAGTCAATCCCCAGCCATCGCAGGCCTTCGATCACATCGTCGTAGTACTCGTCCGACCCACGCGCCTGATCGGTATCGTCGCTCCGCAGCACCAACTCGCCGCCATTGTTCCGCACCGCCAGCCAGTTGAAAAGGGCCGTCCGGGCGCTTCCGACGTGCAGGTATCCCGTTGGGGAGGGTGCGAAGCGAGCCCTCACCCGGCCACCGGATTCCTGAGCACTCCCAAACCCTCAATCTCGGTCTCGAGCAGGTCGCCGTCTGCGAGCCGGCCAACGCCCTCAGGGGTGCCGGTGAGGATGACATCACCCGGAAGCAGCGTCATCACACCGCTGATAAAGGCAACCAGTTCGGCCGGGCCGAAGATCATGTCGGACAAAACGCCGTCTTGTCGGGTCTCGTCGTTGACTCGACACGTGATCCGCTGGCCCTCCAACGGATCGAACTCCGTCTCGATGGCAGGCCCGAGCGGACAGAAAGTATCGAACCCCTTGCCCCGGGTGAAATGTCCGTCACGACGCTGCAGATCCCGAGCCGTGATGTCCTGGCCAACGGTGTATCCGAGGACGTACGAAACGGCCTCCTCGACGGCCACGTTGCGGGCCACTTTGCCAATAACCATCGCGAGCTCGGCTTCGTGGTCCACATGCTTGGAATGGGGGGGAATCCGGACGGTGGCGGCCGGGCCGATGACGGACGTCGAGGGTTTGATGAAAATGAGCGGTTCCTCTGGAATCGGATTGTCCATTTCGGCGGCGTGAGCGGCATAATTCCGTCCCACGGCGACTACCTTGGTGGGAATTGTCGGCGAAAGGAGCCGGGCCGATTCGAAGTCAACGACGGCCTCGGTGGGCTCCCAAGCCACGAATGGGCTCCCTCTGTACAGGCGGATACCCTCGGGTTCCACTCCTCCATATGTGATCTCATCACCCTCGGAGCGAGTCCGAACGATTTTCACGTCTGACGGTGGCCGGGCGGCGCCAGCGGCACCTCTCCCAGCGCCAGCCGGTGCCGGAGCTCGTCGTGCGACAATCGCAGCAGCTCCATGTTCAGCCGGG
>JAUXJL010000306.1 GCA_030624805.1 Acidimicrobiia bacterium | reverse complement strand
CCGGTGTTGAGCGGCTTCACTGTTCGCCGGTCTATATCACCCGGGCAGGTCAAGGGCGATCAAGTTTCCCCTCGCCGGTGACGGGCAGTTCCTTGATGAGGTTGATAATCGGTACCGCAGCGGTGGGAAACTGCTCGAGAACCGCGTCAACGATGGCGCGCTTGTTTAGCGGGACTCCCTTTTCGGCGGTTACGTTCGCCACCAAACGACTGTGGGCTTCCGCGTTTTCCAGGACGACCATGGCACCGGTCACACCAGGTTGCGCCATAATCACGGCCTCGATGGCACCCGGATAGAACGCCGTGCCACGCACCCTTATCTGGTCGTCGGTCCGCCCAAACAGGTCGAGCCGGCCATCCGTAGCCAGTCAGCCGACGTCGCCGGTGCGGTATCGCCGGCCATTCGCGCCCTCAGCCTCAAACTTGATATCGGTGAGCTCATCGTTCCGCCAGTACCCGCTGGCCAAATATTCTGACCGGACCACTACCTCTCCCTGGCTCCCGGTCGGGACGGGCGAACCGTCGGGGTCGACGATGGCGACCTCGACATCGGGCACCGGATAGCCGACGGGCAGTGGTCCGGCCGGCACGCTCTGGCCGGGCGACACAAGCAACTGGCGGACGAGGCCGCATTCGGTTGCTCCGAGCCCGTTCGCCAGCGTGACTTCCGGCCCAAATTCCCGGCGGAGCAGGGAGACATCGACACTGGCGGCACGGTCGCCCTCCAGCCGAACCAATCGGAGGGACTGGATCTCCCCGAGGCCGAACTCGGCTAGGAATCGGAAAAGGGCCGGCACCGCATGGAACGTCGTGATCTCGGACTCCTCCAGCGCTGAGGCCACCCGGGTTGGTAACTCCGGGCCGAATTGAATGGGGCACAGTGCCGCACCGTTGCATAGGGCACCGAACTGGGTTGAGACCACTCCGCTGACGCTCGGTGACTGGATGAGGCTCATTCGGTCCGTAGGCGCGAACTCGAGCATCGACGTATACCAAAACACATTGTGGAGCACGTTGGCGTGAGTGTCGACGACCCCCTTGGGTTGGCCCGTCGACCCGGAGGTGAAGTAGATGTAGGCGACGTCCGAAGGGGCCACGTCCCCGACGGGAGGATCCGACGAGGTCTCAGAGTCGAAGCCGTCGAGGACGAGGACAGCGGCCGTCCCGAGTGTTGCCGCCAGGACGGCGTGAGCCGGTTCACAGATAATCAACCTGGGCTCGACCGCCCCAATCACAGCGCTCGTGTGGCCGGGCGGGCCTCCCGGGTCGACCGGAACGTAGTACTTGCCTGCCGCCAGCACAGCCACCGTGGCGGTGATCGCGGCCAATCCCTGGTGCATGAGCACGAGCACCGGTTCCGACCCAACCCCGAGCCGGTCCACGATGTCGTTCGCCAGACCAAAAGCCGCCCGACCTAGCTCCGAATATGTGACGGTGTCCGTCCGGTCGAATACTGCTATTGCATCCGGCGCCAGCTCCACCTGTTCAGAGAAACAATCCACGAGCGACCTTCGGGAGAAGCGCCGGCGAAGTGCGGCTAGGTCAGACACGAGACACGCCTACTTGGTGCCACGAGCCGAATCCCGATGGATTCGCACCGGGTCACTGCCCGGTGGCGACCAAGTCCCCTCCCCCGACGGGTCGGCGATGAGTCCCAACCGCTACCCATCTAATGGCGCCGGCAGCGGTCTTCTATGTCGGACTGCCTCCACGATCCGCTGATTATGAGCGGCAATCAGATCTCGAGCCCCCCGACCGGCCAGCAAGGGGTCGAAAAGTGCATGCCGCCTCACCTGCGGCCAGTCGTCTCGAAACCGCCTGTCCTCACCGTGGGCGGTAAAGATGCCCCCCATTAGGTCAAAAAGCCGCGCTTTGTGTGGCTCCATCAACTCAACGGTTCGGCGACGAATCAGGTCGGGCGAGGGCGCCTCGTCGATCATGCGTCGCACAGCCTGGGCCACTTCAGCGGGATCAGGGGGGACGGTAGCGACGTAATCAGTCTGGAAAAACTCGTTTCTGCCACCGACGCTTGGGGTCGTCACTACGGCAAGACCGGCGAGGAGGTACTGGATGCTGGCCATCATCGTGCCTTCCCGGGCTGATAGGCACAGACCGACCTTGCATTGATTCAGCGCATCATTCACCTCGGCCAGGTCGAGTTTGCGATAGTCGCCGGCAAGAGGGTTGTTGAACCAATACGCCCCGTCCAGGGCGGTTCCCACCAGTTGTCGGTAGGCGGGATCGATCCGGCCTCCATGCAGGTAGCTGATGAGGGCCAGACCATCCACCTGTGCCGCTAGCTCGTGACGTTTGAAGGTCATCAACTTGGCGTCGTAGACGGCGTTGAATCGACGTTCGCGGCCGGGAATTGGATGGAATACCCGCTCATCGGCGAATGCGTTCTGATTGCAGTGAATGGCTTCGTACCCAGACTTGTGCACTCGCTCCAACTCCTCGAGAGGGGGAGCGAGCACGGTCATTCGAGCATCGCCGTGATATCGAGCGAGCTTCTCGGCGGCGCTCACCAGCTCCTCGATACGGTCGTCCCCGACGTATTGGCTGAAGTTGAACAGCACGTACAGAGGAGGAGTTCCCTTGACTTGCT
>JAUXJL010000298.1 GCA_030624805.1 Acidimicrobiia bacterium | reverse complement strand
TTGGCGCCAAGTAGGTCGAATTGGGTTTCGACCAGCAAGAGATCGGCCCCACCGTCGAGCAAGCCGGCCGCCTCGATCTCGTACCCGTCCCGCAGATCTGCGTAGGAAATCTGGCCGAGGGATGCGAACTTGGTGCCCGGGCCCATCGACCCGGCCACAAACCGACGTCGGCCGTCTGCCTCGATGTACTCGTCGGTCACACGCCGAGCAATGGCGGCACCCGCCGCCGCCAGCTCGTAGGCCCGCTCGGCGATGTCGTACTCGGCGAGCGGCACCGGGAAGGCGCCGAAGGTGTTGGTCTCAGTGGTGTCGACCCCAACGTCGAAGAACGATCGGTGCACGTCGGCCACTACATCGGGACGGAGCACGTTGAGCATCTCGTTGCAGCCCTCGAAGCTGGGACCCCCGAAGTCGTCAAGGGAGAGCCCGAAGCGCTGCAGGGTCGTGCCGGTCGCACCGTCCAGAATCATGATCTGGCCGGACTCAACTGCATCGAGGTAGGCGCTCATAGTCTGCCGTTGTCCTGAGGCATCTGTCTTCTCCATCTCTCGAAACGCTCACGGAGCGCCTCGAGCGGAGAAACCGCCCGTCGGCAGCTCATCGATCAGGCATTGGCACCGTGCGTAGGCCGGTTGCCGCGGTTTCGCAGGGCCTGTCCCTCCACCGCTCGTGATAAACGCTTCGTTTCGAGAATTGTAGTCCTGCTTTCGGACAGGCACGTGCAGAACACGTTGACACGGCGCCTGTGGCTCGGTAACTTCCGCGGCCCCGCCGGAGCCGGCCGCTAATCGCTACCAGGAGAAGGCCATGAGAGAAAACACTCGACTCGTGCGAGGTGGTCAGAAGCGAACCGAATTTGACGAGACGGCGGAGGCTCTCTTCCTCACCTCGGGCTACGTATACGAATCGGCCGAACAGGCTGAGGCCGCCTTCGCAGACGAGATCGATCATTACATGTATTCGCGGTACGGCAACCCGACCGTGAGCATGTTCGAGGAGCGTCTCAGGCTGCTCGAGGGTGCCGAAGCAGCCTGGTCAACGGCCTCGGGCATGGCGGCTGTGTTCTGGTCGCTGGCTGCCTTGCTGGAGCAGGGCGATCGGGTAGTTGCGTCTCGCGAGCTGTTCGGTTCGTGTTTTGTAATCCTCAATGAGTTCTTACCCCGCTGGGGAGTGGAGGCAGAGTTCGTCAACGGCGGCTCCCTCGATGAGTGGGAGCGGGCATTGGAGACTCCGGCCAAAGCAGTGTTCTTCGAGACACCGTCTAATCCCATGCAAGGGCTGGTCGACGTGAGGAAAGTGTGTGAACTCGCCCACCTGGCAGGGGCAACTGTCATAGTGGACAACGTGTTCGCCACGCCGGTGCTCCAGAAACCGCTCGAACTGGGTGCCGACATCGTCGTGTACTCAACCACCAAACACATCGACGGCCAGGGACGCACCATGGGTGGCGCAATCCTCGGAAGCACCGACTACGTACTGAAGCAGCTCAAGCCGTTCATGCGCCACACCGGGCCAACCCTTAGCCCTTTCAACGCCTGGGTGTTGGTCAAGAGCCTCGAGACCTTGTCATTGCGAGTCCAACATCAGACGGCGTCGGCACTCCAGCTGTCGGCCTATCTCGAGTCGGCGCCCGGTGTGAAGCGTGTGTGGTACCCGGGTCTTCCTTCTCATCCTCAAGCCGCCCTGGCCAAGCAGCAAATGAGCGGCGGAGGCACGGTTGTGACCTTTGAGGTTGAGGGGGGAAAGGAGGGGGCGTTCGCGGTGCTGAACGCAACCGATGTCATCGACATTTCCAACAACCTCGGTGACAGCAAATCGCTCATCACCCACCCCGCCACGACCACTCATCGTCGGATCGGGCCCGAGGGACGGGCAGCCGTCGGCATCACCGACGGCGTTGTACGGGTTTCGGTCGGATTGGAGGACGTTGAGGATCTGGTGGACGATCTAAGTGCGGCGCTCGGGCAACTATGAGCTCGGGGCGCCGGAGCCGGCCAGGAGTGCCGTGAATCGGTCAACGCCAATGTTGCCGCCCGACACGATGATGCCGACTCGCTGATCGACCGCGTCGACGGTGCCGGCCAGCATCGCACCGAGCGCCACTGCACCACTCGGCTCCACCACGATTTTGAGACGTTCAAAGGCGAACCGCATGGCGTCGACGATCTCGGCATCTGAGACCAGCTCGATGTCGTCGACTCGCTCGTGCATGACCGCGAACGTCTTTTCACCCAGGGAGGTCGTTTGCAGGCCATCGGCGATGGTGTCGGGAGTGGGAATGGTCACGATATGGCCTTGACGGAGAGAACGCCGGGCGTCGTCACCTGACTCCGGTTCTGCCCCAATCACCCGCACCGGTGTTGGTTGGGCTTTGGCCACGGTGGACCAGCCCGAGATGAGCCCGCCCCCTCCCACGCATACGACGACCGTATCGAGCGGCCCAACCTGGTCAAACAGCTCGAGGGCGGCCGTTCCCTGCCCGGCCATGACATCCCAGTGGTTGAACGGGGGGATCATGGTCATGCCCTGGTCGGCAGCCAGCCGTTCGGCAAGGACGTCTCGGTCCGCCGAATACCGATCGTAGGTAACGATCTCAGCCCCGTAACCCCGGGTCGCAGCAACCTTCAGTTCCGGTGCGTCGTGGGGCATGACAATGGTGGCCGGCGTCTCGTGTAGAGCCGCCGCCAGAGCGAGGGCCTGGGCATGGTTGCCGGATGAAAAGGAGGCGACGCCGCCGGCGCGCTCTTCGGGGGTGAGGGCGTTGACGGCGGTATATGCACCCCGGAATTTGAACGAGCCGGTGCGTTGAAAGCACTCAGC
>JAUXJL010000267.1 GCA_030624805.1 Acidimicrobiia bacterium | reverse complement strand
TGGTCATGCGGAGAGCCGAAATCCGCCAGGCGGAAACCAACGATGGGGCGGTCCTCGGGCGGCTGGAGCACTTCGAGCGGGAACCGGGAAGCCATAGCACCATCAGCCATGAGCACCGTCTCGCCGTTGGCGTGTCGATGAGTGAGCGGGACCGGGACAAACAGGAACGGCACTGCGGCCGACATCCGCACCGCCCGGGCCACCGAGAACTCGGCCGGCTCTATTCCATACCGCACCAGACCATTCGGAAGGACTACGCCGCGCTGGTGAGTGATGTCGGTAGCGACCATGTGCAGTGTGCCCTCTGGCAGATCGCCGAAGGTCTCAACACCTTTTGCTGCCAGGAGCTTGCGCCAAGTGCGCTCGAGCCACTTTCCCTTGTACATCCCTTTGCGCAGCACGAGTGAGATGTGCTTGCCGATGCCGGGGACCCTGGTGTAGATCGTAGGGTCGAGCAGCCCGGGCCAGTCGGCCCGACATACCGATTCCCGCAACTCGTCGGCCCGGTAGCCGGCCGCCACAAGCGACGCTACGAGAGCACCGGCCGAAGTGCCGGCCACCCTTTGAAACTCATAGCCGGCGTCCATGGCCGCCGCGGCGGCCCCGGCCAGGGCGATGCCCCGAACACCGCCCCCTTCGAACACTCCGTCAATCTGCATGAGTAGCTCGATTCTCTGTCGGCTGCTTGACGATTCAACGCCGGTCCCGCCCCCTCCGTGAGAGTAACTGTCGCCTACATGACATAGTGTCAGGTAGTTTCAATTACCGCCAGAACGCGGCCTGCCTCCACCTGCTCGCCCGCAACTGCCCGGAGCACCGAAACGGTGCCGTCGGCCGGTGCCAGCACGTTGTGCTCCATCTTCATCGCTTCGAGGACGATCAACAGATCACCGGCCGAAACCGAATCGCCAACCGCGACAGCCACCCGGCGCACGACACCCGGCATCGGAGCAACCAGGGACCCTGCGACAGCCTCATCTACCGCTCCGGGAAAGCGATCGACCTCGACGAAGTCGGTCGATCCGAGGGCACTGTCTACGAAATGACGCCCGCCGGCCCGACTGACCTCGTATCGGCGGTGCACGCCGTTCACCGTCATGTCCACATGGGACGGGCCGGCCTCAACCCCTCCGAGCTCGAGGGCCGTGCCGTCGACGCTGGCCTCGGCACCTCCCCGTCCAAACCGGTAGCCAACGTTGATGATCCGCTCCCCACGGGAATAAGCCACCTGCTGGAGTTGGGACGGATTGTTGCGCCAGCCGCTCGGCACGTTCTGGAGCACCTGGGTTCCGGCCCGGCGAGCCGCCTGGTCGGCGAGTGCGGCTGCCACGGCATGGATCCCGATCGCGTCGTCGCCTACGAGCGGAGCACCGAGCTCGCTCGGAGAATGGCGCTCGAGAAACGCCGTATCGATGTCCCCAGCCAGGAATTCGGGGTGACGGAGAATCCGCACCAGCAGTGCCCGGTTGGTCTGCAGGCCATGAACCCGGGCGCCGCTCAAAGCCTCAGCCAGCCGTTGGGCGGCTTCTGTGCGGGAACGGCCAAGCGCGATGACTTTGGCGAGCATCGGGTCATAGTGAATGCCGATCTCCACCCCGTCGTGTACACCGGCATCGACCCGCACCCCGTCTCCCGGGATGTGGAACTGGTGAAGGGTTCCGGTGACAGGCAGGAAACCGTTGGTCGGATCCTCTGCATAAAGCCGGGCCTCAATCGCATGGCCGACAACCGGGGGGATGTTCGATTGCTCGGGCAGATGGTCACCCCGGGCAACATCGATCTGCATTTGAACGAGATCGAGTCCCGTCACCATCTCGGTAACCGGGTGTTCCACTTGCAGCCGCGTGTTCATCTCGAGGAACAAGAACGAGCCGTCGGCGCCGACCAGGAACTCAACGGTTCCGACCCCTTCATAGGCAATGGCTTCCCCGGCGGTCACCGCGGCAGCCAGGATCTCTTTCCGGACCTCGGCGCTGATACCAGGGCTCGGCGACTCCTCAATGATCTTCTGATATCGACGTTGGATCGAGCACTCCCGCTCGTACAAATGGATGATCCGGCCGTGCTGGTCACCGACGATTTGGACTTCGACGTGGCGGGCGGATGGAACGAACACTTCCAGGTAGACCGAGTCGTCTCCGAATGAAGCTGCCGATTCCCTCCGAGCCGCCGCCACCGCTTCCGGTAGAGCCGCGGCATCGGCGACGAGCCTCATGCCCTTGCCGCCTCCCCCAGCGGAAGCCTTGACCAGCAGAGGCCAGCCGATATCGGCGGCGCTGGAAGCAATCTTCTCGTCGGAGAGCCCATCGATCTCGACACTTCCGACCACCGGCACACCCGCCTCAACCATCAGCTTTTTTGACTCGATCTTGGAGCCCATGGCAGCGATCGTCTGGCTCGAAGGCCCAATAAACACGAACCCGGCCTGGCGACAGGCCGCCGCGAACTCGGCGTTCTCGGCCAGGAAGCCGTATCCAGGATGGATGCCGTCGACGCCTGTCCGGGAGGCCGCCTCCAGGATGGCGTCGATCCGCAAGTAGGAGTCGGCAGCGGTATCGCCCCCGAGCGGGACCGACTCACCGGCCTCGAAGACGAACCGGGCCTGCCGGTCGGCATCGGAGAACACTGCCACCGTTTCGATACCCAGGCGCCGGCACGTCGACATGATTCGTCGAGCGATCTCGCCCCGATTGGCTATGAGAATCTTGTTCACGTCGCCCTACATCCGGAAGACGCCGAAGTTGCTGGTTCCTTCGACATGGTTCGAATGTACGGCCGAAAGCGCCATCCCAAGTGCGGTGCGGCTGTCGCGGGGATCGATGATGCCGTCGTCGAGTAGCCGGGCGCTGGTGTAAGGGGCGAGCGATTCGGCCTCGATCCGGTTGGCCAGCGCCTGGCGACGGTCCTCGTTGGCCTCCTCGTCGAACTCGATGCCGCGCCGCTCGGCCGCCTGCCGGGCCACGATCGACATCGTGCCTGCCAGTTGCTCGGGACCCATCACCGCCGTTTTCGCATTTGGCCACAGAAACAAGAACCGGGGCTTGAAGGCTCTCCCTGCCATTCCGTAGTTGCCTGCGCCGTATGAGCCGCCAACTTGCAGCGTGATGTGGGGCACCGTGCTGTTCGACACGGCGTTCACCATCTGAGCCCCGTGTTTGATGATCCCGCCCTGCTCGTAGTCGCGACCCACCATGTAGCCGGTGACGTTTTGGACAAAAACGAGCGGAAGATCGGCCCGGTTGGCCAGCTGAATGAACTGGGCAGCTTTCTGAGCCTCTTGGGAAAACAGCACACCCCGATCGTTGGCGAGCACGCCACAGGCGAAGCCATGAATGGAGGCCCACCCGACAACGAGATTGGAGCCGTACAGCGGTTTGAACTCATCGAAATCCGAGTCATCGACGATGCGGGCGAGGATCTCACGCACATCGAAGGGCATCTTGAGGTCGGCCGAGGCCACCCCCAGCAACTCATCGCTGCTGAACCGGGGCTCAATCGATGCGCGGCTTGGGCCCGGCCCCTT
>JAUXJL010000253.1 GCA_030624805.1 Acidimicrobiia bacterium | reverse complement strand
CCCGGGACGAGGCCATCCAACCGCTCCGTTCGATCATGTGGCTTCCCGGACGGGTAGGTGCCATCGGGATGATGCCGGGGTATTCGGGGACCATCGACACGCTCGGCATCAAGACGGTAACGGTGTTCCCCGGCAACGCCGGCACGGAATTCGACTCACACCAGGGCAGTGTGATGCTGTTTGATGGAGCCAACGGCCGGCTAACAGCGGTAATCGACGCCACCGAAATCACCACCATACGGACGGCGGCAGCCTCGGCCGTCGCCACCGATTTGTTGGCGAATCCGGCTGCCTCCGTCCTGGCCCTCATCGGCTCGGGTGTTCAGGCCGCCAGCCATCTCGAGGCGATTCCGCATGTCCGGCCAATCCGTGAGGTGCGGGTATGGAGCCGGCAATCGGCGAACGCTGAGCGGTTCGTAGCCTCGGCCGAGACCGGCGTGGAGAACCTGCGGACGGTGCCAACGGTGGCTGAGGCCGTAGCAGGCGCCGACATTGTGTGCACAACAACCGCCTCGGCCGATCCCGTCCTTCCAGGGAACCTGCTCGAGTCCGGCATGCATATCAACGCCGTTGGGTCGAGTGTGTCCGTCGCCCGGGAACTCGACACCGAGGCCGTGGCCCGGTCGCGTCTATTTGTCGACCGGCGTGAATCCACCATCAACGAGGCGGGCGACTATCTGATGGCGAAGGAGGAGGGTGCCATCGACGAAGGCCATATCGTTGCCGAAATCGGTGAGCTTCTCATCGGCACGGCCGAGGGCAGGAAGCAGGCGGACGAGATAACCCTCTTCAAGTCTCTCGGATTGGCCGTTGAGGACATCGCCGCCGGGAACCTCGTCTATGAGAATGCGCTGGCGTCGGGGGCCGGTACCTCCCTCCAGTTCGGAGGGGCTCGCCATCCCTGAGGAAAGGCTCGCAATCGGCGAGCCCATCCCACTTGGCGAAATCGAGGCAGCTCAGGAAAGGTTGCAAGGCATCGCGATACGGTCGCCCCTTGTGCGGCTGAATGCAGATTCCGGGCCGGTTGAGATCTACCTGAAGCTCGAGAATCTGCAACCAATTGGAGCCTTCAAGATCCGGGGAGCGGGGAACGCCATGAGTGTCGCAAGTCCTGAGGCTCTCCAGGCAGGTGTGTGGACCGCCAGCGCCGGCAACATGGCGCAAGGGGTCGCCTGGAACGCTCGCCGGCTCGGCGTTCCTTGTTCGGTCGTCGTGCCCGACCACGCTCCGGCGGCCAAGGTGGATGCACTGGAACGCCTCGGCGCCCACATCATCAAAGTCACGTTTGAAGAGTGGTGGCAAATCATCGTCACTCACGAGCACCCGGGCCAGGTTGGTGTCTTCGTCCACCCGGTAAGCGATCGAGCCGTCATGGCCGGGAACGGCACTATCGGTCTCGAGCTGGTAGAAGACCTCGCCGATCTCGATGCCGTGGTAGTGCCGTATGGGGGAGGGGGCTTGAGTAGCGGCATTGCTTCAGCCATACGGGTGCTCAAACCCGATGTGCCGGTGTACGCGGCGGAGGTCGCTACCGCGGCGCCTTTGGCTGCGGCTTTTGAGAAGGGCGAGCCCACCGACGTCGAATATGTCCCGAGTTTTGTTGATGGCATCGGTTCCACTCGGGTGCTCGACGACATGTGGCCACTCGTGAGTGACCTCCTGGCGGGCTCTCTCGTTGCCTCTCTGGAGGAGGTGACCACTGCAGTCCGGCTCTTGGCGGTCCGTAACCGGGTGGTGGCCGAAGGTGCCGGGGCCACTTCGGTGGCGGTTGCCATGCGGGGTTTGGCGGGCCCTGGCAAGGTGGTTTGTATCGTTTCCGGCGGCAACATCGACGCCGCCAAGCTGGCCGATATCCTCTCGGACGGGCGGTAAGCAGAGTTTCCCGAGCGTTTGGCGGGCATGTATGCCAGAATCCCGGGCTAAGCCGGATTGTTGTTTGAGACAGGGGAGGCTTGTTGTCCGGATTCATCACACACGAGAACGATGTGCCGGCGCGCTCCGAGTCAGACGACACGGTCTCAACGCAGGTCATGATTGACGCTTCGGTGGGCGCCGAACACCTCGAACAGCGTATCCAACGCTACGGATCGGGTCGTTCCAGGCCCCGGACGGCTACCGGTCGTGACGAAGTGGCCTACGTAGTTTCCGGCTCGGGCCTGCTCGACCTCGATGGCACCTCCCACGAGCTCGGTCCCGACATCGGCATGTATATACGAGCCGGCGAGAAGTACGAGGTGGAGAACACCGGCGAAGAGGACCTCGTCGTGATCTCGGTGACCGCTCCGGAGCCGACAAACGGCGACGACGCAGGTCCACGCAAGGTCACAGTACGAGTAGCCGACCAGCCCACCATCCCCGCCGGTAAAGATCGAGAGTTCCGCTTCGTCATCAATCCCGATGCCGGGTGCCAGGACGTGACCCAGTTTGTCGGGTGGATCCCCCCGGGTCGAGCTCCCACCCACTACCACCTCTATGACGAAGTCATTTATGTGCTCGACGGCGACGGCGACGGCGTGCTTCACCTCGACGGACGGCCCGACACACCAATCACGACGGGCACCTGTATCCATCTTCCTCCACCGGTCCAGCATTGCCTGGAGAACACCGGTGATCGGCCGCTTCGCGTCCTGGGTGTGTTCCACCCGGCCGGGAGCGCGGCGGAAGCATACGAAGACGACAACTAACACACTGAAAGGGAAACCCACTATGAGAACAGGTTCAATTTGGCGGCTGGTGGCGGTGCTCATGGCACTAGCGCTGGTAGCTGCTGCCTGCGGTGATAGCGATGGTGATACGTTGGAGGGCGAGGACTGCAGTCCAACCATCGGGCTCATGTTGCCTATCACCGGTCCAGCTGCGTCTATCGGTGAGGTTCAGCTCAACTGGGCCAAGTACACCATCGACACCTGGAACGCCGACAAGGGCACCGATGTCAAATTCGTGGAAGGCGACACGATGATCGATGCCGCCCAGGGAGCGCTGATTGCGCCTCAGTTCGTCGACAACGACGACATCGTGGCGATCGTAGGACCTGCGTCGAGCGACGTGGTTGACGCGGCCGGCGCCATCCTGGATCCCGCCGGCCTGACGTTCTTATCGCCGTCTTCGACCCGTGTGGGTTTGGCAGCCAAGTATCCGAGCATGTTCCGCACCGTCCCAACTGACGACGATCAGGGCCCAACGACTGCGGCCTACATGCTGGATGAGGGTGCAACGAAGGTATTCCTCGTTGACGACCAGACTTCGTACTCGACCGGTCTGTCGGATTCAACGACGGCGGCGCTCGAAGCGGGCGGCGTTGAGGTGCTCAGTGAGTCGGTTACGCAGGATGTTGCCGACTTCTCGTCCCTCGTGAGCACCATTCCCGACGACACCAGTTTCGTCTACTTGCCGTGGCAGCTCGCCGCTAATGGCCAGATCTTTGGTGATCAGATGGCAGAACAGGGCAAGAACATTCCGATCTTCGGGTCGGACGGCATGGACTCAGACGACTTCACGATCGTCGGGTCGCTGGTGGCGGCGTTTGCGCCCGACATCGCTGGCATCCCGGGATCTCAGAGCCTGTTGGATGGCTATTTGGCGCAATACTCGGATACGAGCACGTTCGGGCCCCCGGTGTATGCGGCGACGCTCGCCGTTCTGGAGGCCGCCGAGCGGGTCTGCCAGACCGGTGAGACGCCTGACCGACCCAACATGCTAGCTGAGGTGAAGAACACCAACCAGACAGATTCCATCCTGGGAACACCAATCTCGTT
>JAUXJL010000147.1 GCA_030624805.1 Acidimicrobiia bacterium | reverse complement strand
CAAATGGTTCTCGAGCCCGTGGAACTTCTTGCCCGAGATCACCAAGGACTTCACAATCTCGCCCAACTTGCAACTCCACGATGTCACTCTCCGGGACGGTGAGCAGCAAGCCGGAGTTGAGTTCAGTGCCGACGACAAGATCCGGATTGCCGAGTCCCTGGCCAAAGCTGGTGTGCATCGTATCGAGGCAGGCCTCCCGGCATCGTCCCGCCACGACGAGGCGGCGGTCCGAGGAATCGTCGACGCCGGGCTCGACTCCACTATCTATGCGTTTTCGCGGTGCATGCTGCCAGATGTGAAATTGGCCGTCGACACCGGCGTTGCCGGGGTCGTGATGGAGATACCGTCCAGCCATCATCTCATCGAGAAGGCCTACAGGTGGGAGCTCGAGAAGGCAATCGAGTTGTCGATCGAATCAACCCAATATGCACACGAGCACGGGCTGAAGGTGTCCTTCTTCCCGATCGACGCCACCCGGGCCGGAATGGTCGAGCTTCTCGACGACCTCGAGCAGGTTGCCAAGAATGGCCATGTCGACACCATCGGGCTCGTCGACACCTTCGGCGTCATCTCACCCCATGCGGTCGAGTTCTTCGCCCGCAACGTCCGCAAACGTATCGATGTGCCGCTCGAGACTCACTTTCACATGGACTTTGGCATGGGTGTGGCAAACACGGTTTTGGCAGTTGCCGAGGGCGCACAAGTCATCCAAACGACCGTCGCCGGCCTCGGGGAACGGGCTGGAAATGCCCCGATGGAGGAGACCGTGCTGGCCCTTCTCACCATGTATGGGATTGACACCGGCATCAAGACTGAGCACTTCTACGACATCTCCCAACTTGTGCTCGGGCTCGCCGGAGTGGATCAGCCCTCCAATCGTCCGGTGATCGGAGAGCAGCTGTTCAGCGTGGAAAGTGGCATCATCGCCACCTGGGTGAACAACGTTGGCGACGAGCACCTCACCGAGGCGTTCCCATACCGTCCCGAACTTGTCGGCCAAACGCCACCCAAGATCGTCCTCGGTAAAGGCTCCGGCGTCGATTCTGTCGCCATTTGGCTCGATCGGTACAACGTTGAGTGGAACACGGAGGAGCTCACTGAAATCCTGCTGGAGGTGAAGGACGCATCGCTCATCAAGCGGGGCCTACTGGATGAGACTGAGTTCTTGAACATTGTCGACAAGGTAATCCCCGGCCGTCGATAGCGAGAGCAGCCGGCCGGGCCGCGAGAATCACGAAAACCAACAACGAGGAGACGACAGGCAATGAGAGAAGCGTTCGGCGTTGCCAGCACCGACTGGAAAGAGGGAATCAACTGGGAGGCCGTTCGCCAGTGGCGCCTGACACGGGCCCACGCCGCGATGAAGCGCCACGGCCTCGGAGCCATGTTGCTGTTCTACGACGAGAACATGCGTTATGTCTCCTCCACACTTACCCCCGGGTGGAATCGGCTGAAGCCCGGTCTCCGCTACGTGATCATCACCGAGGGCCAACCACCGATTGTCTACGAGCAAGGCGATATCGGATTCCATCTCGAGGCCCACAACCCCTGGATTCCCAAGGAAAACATCCGCTATTCATACGTGTGGATCAAGGGAGCGGTCGGCCCCGCCACCGACCAGCAGGTCAACAAGTTCATGAACGCTCTTATGAACGACCTCGAGGAAGCGGGGGTCCAGGACAAGCCGCTTGGCGTCGACTTCATCGATATCAACCTCATCAAGGCCTTCGAAGAGCGTGGTGTCGAGTGGACCGACGCGATGACACCGATGATGGAAGCTCGCGCCATCAAGAGCCCTGACGAGATCAAGGCGTTCTCCATGGTCGGTTCCATTTGTGATTATGTCCACTACGAAATCACCAATTTCATCAAGCCCGGTATGACGGAGAATCAGGTTGCTGCTTTCGGTTTCGAGAAGCTCTACAGCATCCCGGGTATGGAAGACGTCGAGGACGTCATCGTTTCGTCCGGGCCGAACGCGTGGCCCAACTGGCGGAATTTTTCGGATCGGATGATCAGGCCCGGCGACCTGGTGATCATCGACCTGGCCGCACTGACGTGGAACGGCTTCAAGAGCTGCGTCTACCGAACCTACTGCGTCGGTGGGACACCAACTGCCGAGATGCAGGAGACCTATGACCTGGCCCACAAGTGGCTGTGGGACTCAATTGAGGCAACCGGGCCAGGCGTAACTACCGCCGACGTCGCTTCCAAGTGGCCATCCGCCTCCGAGGTTTGGGGCTACGAGGAGGAAGACCAGGCTGCGGCCAACTTCTGGGGCCACGGGCTCGGATTGGCTCAATACGATCCACCGGTGATCTCGCGGATCTGGTCACTCGACCATCCCATTGAGATCGAGCCGGGCATGACATTCGCTCTCGAAACCCAGCACGGGAAATTGCATGACCACGGCGTGCGCCTCGAAGAGATGCTTTATGTAACGGACACCGGCATTGAGATGGTCTCGTCCTACAAGTCACACGAGATCATCGTGACTGATTGATCACACCAAACATTCTGAACCTAGACGACAGTCGGGCGCTCGACTCTTCCGTCGTTGGTGCAAAAGCGGCCTCGCTGGCCAGAGCCCGACAAGGCGGCTTGCCGGTGCTGGCGGGGTTTGCGGTCCCGGTGGCTGCCTCCTTCGAAGCTCTGGCCGCCGGCCGGCGGGCTCTCGAGACCGGGAACTCCGGGCTCGCTCGAGCCCGGGTCACCGAGGCTTCCCTCGACCCATCCTTGACGAGAGCGCTCGTCGAGAATGCCGAACGCCTCGGCGAGTCCGTCGTCGTGCGCTCGTCTGCGCCCTTGGAGGCCGACGGTCGGTGGGCAGGCGCATTCGCTTCCTACGCTGAATTGGCTCCAGACGAGGCAATCTCTGGCCTGCTCGGATGCTGGGCTTCGGTGTTTGCCCCCGATCCACTCGAGCGAGCCCGCGCCGTCGGTCTAAATCCCGCCGAGCTGGGCATGGCGGTGCTGGTCCAACCGGAGATCAGCCCCGACTTCGGAGGAGTCGCCACCGTGAGCGAGTCCGAAACGGTGTCCGTGGTGGCTATTGCGGGGCCTCCGGCCGCGATCGTATCCGGCTGGGAGCGGGGTGAAGTGGTTGTCGTAGATCAGGAGGGCCCCCACCCGGCCGTTGCGGCTCAATCGATCGGCCGCCGGCGGGTCAAGGCCGTTGCCGACCTGGCTCGCGCCACCACCTCACTGCTCGGGCTCCGTCACATTGAGTGGGCTGAGGCCGACGGGCATCTCTGGCTGCTTCAGGCCCAGGCACGGCCGCAGCGAGCCTTCCAGCCCCCGCTACCTACCGAACTGCGACGACACAGCTACGACTCCTCCCAGCCCGGCGCCAGCGCGGCAGAGTTGCTGCACAGAGTGCGAGAAGAAGTGGAGGGGCGGGAAACGGCCGGCCGGTTCGGCATGACACAATCGGAGCCGGCCCTGTTCGAGGCCGTGACCTCAACCGGGACGCGGTGGGAAGGCAGCCCGGCCGCCGCCGGGTGGGGAGCCGGCCGCATTCATCTGGTCAGGGACGCCGGCGACGCCGAACATGTCGAGCCCCGTCAGATCCTGGCCGTTCTGTACCCGCTCAACAACCTCGCCCCGCTCCTGTGGGATGCGGCTGGGTTGGTGACCATTGGTGGGAGCCCGGGAGCCCATCTTTTCGAAGTAGCCGCCTCCCTGGGACTGCCCGCCGTCTGCGGAGTCGACCTGGCGGATGCCACCGGGCCGTCCCTCGACGCACTACGAGCGAGTCACTCCTGGGTGGGAGCGGTTGATGGCACCGGCGGGTCGGTGACCATCCTCGATATCAGCACTTGAACACCCGCCCGCCAAACGGTCCCCATCTCCGCCGAAATGTAGCCGGAAGACTCCTGCTTCCCTACCCGATCACAACTGCGGTCTTCTTTACGGTGGTAGGCGTATCGCCGCTTTTCCTGGCGGGTGCGTATACGGTCCGGCTCCAGGAAGAGCTGGGGTTTGGCACCTCCGAATTCGGCTACAGCGTCAGCGCGTATTTTCTCGTTGCCGCTATTACTTCGGCCCGCTTCGGCCCCGTCGTTGATCGCCTCGGTTCTTTCATAGGGTTCCGGCTCGCAACGGCCGGAACCACACTCGCCGCCCTGGTCCTCGCCCTATTCGCTTCGAACTGGGTCTGGGTGGCAGTTGGTCTCGGCATCTCGGGAATGTCCAACACGTTCGCGCAACTGGGTGCCAACCGGGTCATTGCTGCCAACGCGGGTGGGAGAAGACAGGGAATCGGGTTCGGAGCCAAACAAGCTGCCATCCCCCTCGGCAGCCTGCTGGCCGGAGGAGCCGTATCGATACTTGGAGTCGACGTCGCCTGGGAGCGGAGCTTCTTCGTCCTGGCGCTACTGGCGATAATCGCCGGCATCATTGCCCCCCGTTTTGGGGCTGCCCCCTCCAGCAGCGGGGAACACGTTCGCGGTGGGGTAGGTGATGCCTGGCCACACCTCGCCTTGCTGGCGGCTGCCGGGGGCGCCGGGGGAGCGACCGGAAACTCCCTGGCCGTCCTGGTGGTCGACGCCTTTGAAACGGAGGGGTTCACCGAGAGTGCGGCTGCCGGAGTACTCGCCTTTGGTAGCGCTGCGTCCATCACCGTCCGGCTCCTCGTTGGGTGGTTCATCGATCGCAATCAACGGCAAGGAGCGATCGAACTCGGGACGTTGATGGTCGTCGGCTCGGTGGGATTCCTGCTCCTGGCGATCGCCGGCTCCTCCCGGCCACTTCTGTTTCTTGGCGTATTCCTCGGTTTCGCGGCCGGATGGGGCTGGCCGGCGATTATCTATCTCGTGACAACCCGCACCACCGAGATCCCGCCGGCTACCGCGACCGGGTTCGTACTCACCGGCGTGTATACCGGAACCATCATCGGGCCTCTCACCCTCGGCACGATCGCCGAGGACGTCTCATTCCAGGCTGCCTGGGGGGTGGCGTCGGCAACCATCCTTCTGGGAGCGGTGTTGGTCGCGCTCAGCCATCGAATGCTTCTACGCCGGGAGGCGGGCACGACCTGATCTCGCGCGGGCCACGATCCCACTCCGCGGCTTACTTGGGCGGTGCCTTCGGAACCAGGAAGGGCATCATGGAACGCAAATCCGCCCCCACCTCCTCGATGAGCTCCCCCTGTTCTTCGGAGCGGCGGGCCAGTAGCCGGGGAGCGCCTTTCCTGCCTTCCGCCAGCCATTCGCGAGCAAACTCGCCCGACTGAATCTCCTCGAGGATCGCGGCCATCGCTTTGCGGGTTTCGTCTGTTACGACCCGCGGCCCGCGGGTGTAGTCACCGTATTCGGCCGTGTCGGAGATCGAGTACCGCATCCACGAAAGGCCGCCCTCGTACATCAGGTCAACGATGAGCTTGAGCTCATGAAGGGTCTCGAAATAGGCGGATTCGGGCTGGTACCCGGCTTCCACCATGATCCCGAAGGCCGACTTCACGAGCTCGGCCACGCCACCACACAGGATGACTTGTTCCCCGAACAAATCAGTCTCGGTTTCTTCTTGAAAGGTCGTCTTGAGAACCCCGGCCCGGCCGCCGCCAATACCCCACGCATACGACAACCCAAGCTCCCAGGCGTTTCCGGATGCGTCCTGATGGACGGCGAGGAGGCAGGGCACCCCGCTGCCCTCGGTGTAGGTCCGACGGACCAGATGACCGGGCCCTTTTGGAGCCACCATCACAACGTCGATACCCGTCGGGGGATCGATGACATCGAAGTGAATGTTGAACCCGTGGGCAAAAAACAATGCGTCGCCGGGACTCAGATTCGGGGCAATCTCTTCGTGATAGAGCGGGCCCGTCAGATGGTCGGGCACGAGCAGCATCACGACGTCGGATTCCCGGGTCGCCACAGCCGGGCT
>JAUXJL010000107.1 GCA_030624805.1 Acidimicrobiia bacterium | reverse complement strand
TGTTTGTCAGTCCCCCCGGCTTGTCCGGGGGGAAAGTACCGCCGGCCCGGAGGGCCGGGGGTAGGGGGTTCTTGTGGTCCCGACCAGACCTCTTCCACTGTGCCCGGGTTTGATGCACAGTGCCGGGATGCCACACACGGATAGGACCAAGTCTGCGCAGGACCGTGCCCGTCTGCTTCGCAAGGAGATGACGCCGTCGGAGTTGTCACTCTGGAAGGAGTTGCGAGGAGGCCGGCTCGGAGTTCGGTTTCGGTGCCAGGAGCCGATTGGGCCGTACATCGTGGACTCCATTTCACTGCCCTGGAGTTGCGGGGCAAATCCCCAGGCGGACGTGCTGAGGTCTACCCAATCCTGAAGTTGCCCCACCACTGCCCTGGAGTGAAGTTGCCCGCCAGCCCTGGAGTTGCGAAGCAACTCCTTAGGCGGACGCAGTCCGCCCCAACTCCCTAGGCGGACGAGGTCCGCCCGACTACCGTTCCACGATGCTTCCAGTCGCTGTGCAGCTTCGTAGAACACCGCGTCTCCTATTGGGTCTCGTGGTCTTCGGGGTCGGCGTCGCCATGATTGTGCTCGGAGATTTCGGCTTGCCCGGCTGGGACGTCCTTCACCAGGGTTTGTCGGAGAAAATCCCCATCACCATCGGCACCGCCGTCATCCTGGTTGGGGCTGTGATCATGGTTTTTCTGCTCATTCTGCGAGAGCCAATCGGGTTCGGAACCATTGCCAACATAATTGTCATCGGTCTGGCCATGGACGCAACCTTGTTGGTTTTCGATGAACCAACCGGCACCTGGGCTCGAGTGGCGTTGACGTTGACCGGCCCGCTGGTGATAGCGGTTGGCTCGGGTCTCTATCTCGGGGTGCGGCTAGGCCCGGGGCCACGAGACGGGTTGATGACAGCCCTCGCCCGGCGCGGCGTCACGCTCTGGAAGGCCCGCACAGTGGTCGAGGCGGCCGCGTTTACGGCTGGATACCTCATGGGAGGCACCATTGGGTGGGGGACTATCTGGTTTCTCCTAACGATCGGCCCGTCCGTCCAGATCGCGCTCCGATTTCTCTCAGTTCCCTACATCCCAGGCGAGCCGGCGGCCCAAGACGGAGCGCCGCTCACTGATGCTGAGACCTAACCCGGGTCACCTCGAACATGGCGAGCGCCGCCGAGACAGAAGCATTGAGCGACTCAACACCCGGTGCCATCGGGATCCGGACCAGCTTGCTGACCCGATCCCGGACTAAACGGCTTAGTCCCCCACCCTCTCCACCAATAACCACCGCAACGGCTTCGGAAAAGAGCGGACACTCGAAAACAGACTCCTCAGCACCGGCATCAAGACCCACTGTCCAAACGGCGAGCTCTTCGAGACGGGCCACCGCATCGGCGACCGAGTTCACGATTGCTACGGGAAGCTGTTCGAGGGCTCCGGCGGCGGCCTTGAAGGCGGCTGCCCCAAACGGCGCGGCCCGGCGGGCTGCCACGACCATGCCGGTGGCCGAGGCCGCCAGCGCCGACCTGGCCACCGCCCCCAAGTTGTGTGGGTCTTCAAGATGGTCGAGGACTACCAGGGACGGTTTCCCGGCCTGCGCTACGAGAGTCTTGAGCGTGCTCGACATGATGGGCTCGCAGTCGGCGACAATTCCCTGGGGTGCAGTGGTCTCAGCCACATCGCGAACGTCATCGACTTCCGCGATGGGAAGGCCCTTGGCCATTTGGCGGAGCGGTCCGAGCTTCCTTCCCCGCTCAATTGTTAGGCGACGAACTCGGCCGGCTGCCAGAGCCGCGGCGACGGCATGGACCCCTTCGACCCTACTGCCGATGCCAGCGGGTGCCACCTGCTGCGTCCTCCACGAGAATGCCGAGAACTGCCAATTCATCGCGCACCGCGTCTGACAACGCGAAGTCCTTGTCGGCTCGCGCCCGGGTCCGAACCTCAACGAGCCGTTCGACGGTAGCAACCGGATCTCCCGCCGGCTCGATCTTGAACCTCTCGGCGAGTTTGTCGAGCGCCGGACTGAGGTCGTCGACTTCGACTGGCGGCTCACTGAGACCAAGCACCTCGATGAACTCGTCATAGGCGGCCACCCAGCCACCAACCGGCTCACCCGCGTCGAGACGACCATTTCCTTCTCGGACCAGATCAAAGAGCACCGACAACGCCCCGGCCGTATCGAAGTCGTCGTCCATAAAAGCCTGGAAGCGATTCATCGCATCTGGCAGGGCTTCTTGCTTGGGACCACCTGGGAACCTTCTCCGAAAAGCCCACAGCCGCTCCAGAGCCTTAACAGCATCCTCGACCGCCTCGACCGTGAAGTCGACCGGTCTCCGGTAATGGGTCCGCAAATAGAACAATCGCATGGCCAACGGCGGGTATTGGACGAGCGACTCGAGCAAGTCAACCATCAACCCGGTCGACTTGGCCATCTTCTCGCCGCTGAGGTTGACCATGCCATTGTGCAGCCAGTAGCGGGCAAAGGGGGCTCCGTAAGCGGCCTCGGCCTGGGCAACCTCGTTCTCATGATGCGGAAACGCCAGGTCGGTGCCGCCGCCGTGGAAATCGAAACCATGGCCGAGATATTTCCGGGCCATCGCCGAGCATTCGATGTGCCATCCGGGGCGCCCGCTCCCCCATGGCGAGTCCCAATGTGGCTCACCCGGCTTGGCCGCCTTCCACAACGCGAAGTCGAGCGGGTCCCGCTTGTCCTCGCCGGGTTCGATTCGTGACCCGGAAATTAGGTCGTCGATCTTGCGCCCAGAAAGTTGTCCGTACGGCTCGTAGGAGCGCACCGCGAAGTAGACATCGCCGTTGGGAGCCGGGTAGGCATGCTTCGAGGCGATGAGCTCTTCGATGAATGTGATCATTTCGGGGATATGGTCGGTGGCCTTCGGCTCGATATCGGGCGGGCGAACGTTCAGGAGCCGGTAGGCGGTGCGGAACTGCTCGGCGGTCTCGGTCGCAACGACGTCTGCCGACACACCTCGCTCTGCCGCCGCCGCGATGATCTTGTCCTCAACGTCAGTGATGTTCACCACGTAGGTGACGTCGAACCCTCGCCACTCGAGATAGCGGCGGATGACGTCGAAAGCCACCGCACTGCGTCCATGGCCAATATGGGGAGCAGCCTGCACGGTTGGCCCGCACACGTACATCGCCACCTTTCCCTCCTGGCGGGGGGTGAAAGTTTGGGACTCGCGGCCGAGCGAGTTGAACACCTGCATGGCGGTCATGGTAGGTACGGTTAGCTGAGATGCTGACCCTCGATTCTGATCGTTTTCTCATACTTGGCCATCGAGGCGCATCCGCACACGCCCCCGAGAACACGGTAAGAGCCTTCCGGAAGGCGGCGGAGCAGGGCGCCGATGGCGTCGAGCTTGATGTACGCCGGACAGCCGATGGACTGCTGATTGTCCACCACGACGCCGTCATCGGTGGCGGGGAGGCCATCGTCGAACTCACCGGAGAGGAGCTGCGGGCGCGCCGGCCCAACATCGCCACCTTTGCCGAGGCGATGGCTGCGTGTGAAGGCCTCCTTGTCAACATTGAGATCAAGAATTCACCGGGCGAACCCGACTTCGACCCGGGCGAATCGGTTGCCGAGGCAGTGGTGGCCTGGGTGGTCGAACACGACTGGCAGGATCGGGTCGTGATTTCCTCATTCCACCCAGATACGGTTGATCGGGTGCACGAGCTACGGAAGGAGGTGGCGACCGGCCAGCTCATCAGGACAGATGCTGACGTCCTCGATGAGCTCGAAGCCACCCACAAGCGTGGACATAAGGCAGTCCATCCGCCAGGAGTTTCTCTGGTCGGAGGAGCGGATCTGGCCGAAGCGGCAACCCAACTCGGAATGTGGCTGTTTGCCTGGACGGTGGACGAACCGGATGCCATCGTGGCATTACGCCAGGCAGGAGTCACCGGGGTGGTCACAAACGACCCGGCCGCCGCCGCGGCTGCACTTGCCTCGTGACTAAGGCCCTGTCACCTCGGCGGTGACAACTGCGGTCGCAGCCAGCCCATCGCCCGAGCCAATCGCACCCATTCCGTCGGTAGTGGTGGCCTTGACTGAGACGGCTCCTGGATCCATGCCGAGGGCGTCTGCCAGATTGTCTTGCATCGCGGCCCGATGAGGTGCGACTCGCACCTCCTGGGCGATGACGGTTACGTCGAGGAAGGTGACCCTCACACCCGGGCACCGAGTTACGACCTGGCGGAGCAACTCCATGCTGTCGGCGTCAACCCATCGAGGATCGTCTGACGGAAAGTGGACGCCAAGATCTCCCTTCCCACAAACTGACAGGAGCGCGTCGGCCACTGCGTGGGCCACAACGTCGCCGTCCGAGGTGGCATCCACTCCACGCCCAGGGTCGACCACCACGCCGGCCAGGCGGACCGGCGGCTCGCCACCGAACTGGTGGGCGTCGAAGCCCCAGCTAACTCGCATGGATCGCCTCCACCAGCCGGAGGTCGGCCGGCACCGTGACCTTCACATTGGTTACTTCACCGTCGACGATGACGACCACACCCCCGATCGCCGCTACCAACTCGGCGTCGTCGGCGGCATCACCCTCGACCGAGGCATGGGCCTCTCGCAGCATTGCCGCCTGGAACCCTTGTGGGGTTTGGACCGAAACCAGATCGTCTCGGGGGACCACGGCCACCACCCTTTCGCCGTCTACCCGTTTGGTTGCGTCCTTCACGGCGGTAGCCGGCACCACGCCGGCTGCGTCACCGCGCCGTAGCCGAGCGAGCACCGCTGTAACTAGAGCCGGCGAGGCAAGGGGCCGGGCCGCATCGTGCACAAGGACATAAGGAGCATCCGACGGAACCATCGCCAGACCTGCAGCCACCGAATCGCGCCGACGCTCCCCGGGACCGACTGCGCCTTCCATGTTGCCGACCAGCACCACTTCGGCGACACCACCCTCAACAAGTGACCGGCGTGCCCACTCCCACAGGGGCTCGCCCCCGAGCAGCTCGAATTGTTTAGGTCCACCGAAGCGGTCGCCGCTGCCGCCGGCTACAACGATTCCCCAGGTGTCGGTCACGCCGCCATTCGGCCGAAGAGCATGCGACCCATTTGAGTGCGTACTGCGTTCGAAACTTGCACGGTGACCGTCTTACCGACCGCTTGTCCCGCCTGCTCGATTACCACCATGGTGCCGTCGTCGAGATAGCCAACTCCCTGTCCAGGCTCGGAGCCTACCTTCTCGATGGTCACGTCGATCAAGTCGCCGGCGCCGGCTTGGGGCCGGAGCGACTCGGCAACCAGGTGCGGGTTGAGAACGGTGACACCACGCACTCCGGCTGCCATGGCCAGGTTGTGATCGGTGGTTACGAGGGTTGCCTCGCTGCGCTCGGCGATGGCGATCAACTTGGCATCCACCTCGGGGAACTCAGGAACGTGCTCCTCGAGAATGGCCAGTTCGACGCCGGACACGTCTCGAAGCGACTCGAGCACATCGAGGCCTCGACGGCCACGACGACGCCGGTTGCGATCCCCGGAATCAGCGATGGCCTGAAGTTCGTCGACGACGAAGGCCGGCACCCAGTGACGGCCTCGCGCCAAACCGCTCCGAGCTAGATCAAGAATGCGCCCATCGATGGCGGCGGACGAGTCCACGAGAAACGACTTCGGGTCTGCATCCAGCCGGTGGGCGGCAAGCGGCTTGCGGGCACCGAGGCCCACAGAGGCGAGGAGCTCGTCTGCTCTGGACGAGAAGACGGTTCCGGAAAACACACTGACCAGCAGCACCACGAGTGATCCGAGTGGCCAGCCGACTTCGGGTGGCATGAGCCATACGACCGGCAGGGCCATGGCCAGACCAACGATTACGCCCAGGCCAATGCCGAATGCACCAGCAAAAAGCTGCGGCCCGCTAAATCGGGGCGCAATGACGCCGGGAGCGACATCGAGGGCGCGGCGCACGAGTCTCCCGAATGCCCCGCCGAAAACGTAGCCGAGTCCGGCGCCGATGATGGCTCCAACCACCGATGAGTTATCGCCGATATTCGTGCCGACCATGAAGCCGACCGCGGTCGCGGTGAGAGTGACGAGCAGCCGTGTGGCCTCAACCATCATGGCCGGTCACCCCTCTTCCGGTACCTCCAGCTTGGGCAAGGCCCGCAGAATGCGCTTCTCTGTCTCGTCTTCGTCGAGGTTGAGGGCGAAGCGGAGCTCGCTGTTCAGAATGAGATGAGCCTTGGATAACATGCGCTTGAGGGCAGGCGAGATGCCCTTCAGTTGCTGGGCGTAGGTGAGATCGCGCACTACTTCGGCGACCTGATAGATGTCGCCGCTGTTGATCTTCTCTGTGAGTACTTTGTACCACCGGCTCCAATTGCTGCCTGCCTCTTGTGGCTCGTCCCGGAACACTGCGAAGACCTTCCGGGCCGCGTTCTTGGAAATCACGGGGCGCACCCCGAGCTCCGACGCCCGGTCAACAGGCACTCGCACGATCAGCTGATCGGTGGCTACCTCGAGTACGAAGTAGTCCACCCTCTTTCCATCGACCGGTTGCTTCTCTTTCTTGACAATGATCGCGGCACCGTGATGGGGATATACGACCTTGTCCTGGACCTTGAATTTGGAGGGTTTAGGAGGGCGGGGAGCCGCCTCGGGCGTTTCGGCCGCAGCCGAGGCGGCCGATTTCTTTGTACCGGGCTTCTTGGCGGCAGGCTTTTTCGCAGCCGGCTTCTTGGCCGTGGTCTTCTTCGGCACCGCCTTGTTGGCAGCCTTTTTCGGCGTAGACTTCTTGGCAGCGGGCTTCTTGGCAGCCGGCTTCTTGGTCTGTGCCTTCGTGGGGGCCGGGTTCTTGGCTGCGGGTTTTTTGGTCGAGGGTTTCTTGGCAGTTTTTCGTGTGGTCATCGGTGCGGGATCATACAGCGGCTGGTGACCAGCGCTG
>JAUXJL010000021.1 GCA_030624805.1 Acidimicrobiia bacterium | reverse complement strand
GTCCGACCCTGGGCAGGTTACCGGCGGCGGTGAACACTGGGATCAGATCGAACGATGGAGCGAATCGTGGCCGCCTTGGTGACACAGATCCCCGAGGGCGGGCTCGGAACCGAGCAAGCATGACAGCGATCGTGGGTACGGATAAGCGGCCTGGTCGGTACGTGGGGACAGCGTTTCTCGTCGTGTTCGCGGGCAGCATCCTCAGCCGGGTGCAAGCGCAGGTCTGCAGTCGCGGGAACACATAGGAGATACATCCCAGACGCGGCTTTGCTACCTTCGCGGGAGTCCCACCAGTCTGGATCGTCGGGTCGAGCGGGGCCGCTGGGCCCGCAAGTGGAAGATTTGGCACGACGCCAACCTCTTGGAGGTTCTATATGGTCAAACGCCGCACTCGATCGATGGGCCAGCTGGTCGGCCAACCCCGTCGTCGTCGATCCGGCCCGGGACCGTTCGCGCCCGTAGGCGACACGAGCGACAAGCTCGAGTCCGTCATCGCCTATCGGAGCACCCGCCGAACCCGCACGACCCGATCCTGGATTCCCAGCGACTACGCCGGCCTTCCCGTCGACCGTCGCGACGCGCTCCTGGCTGAGTTCCAGCACTACGCGGTCGTCGACGATCTAGAAGAGGACGCCTCGTCCGGGACCGTGGTCCTGACCATTACCCCCTGGCCCGGCATCGATCTGCAAGGACGGCTTCGTTTTGGGCGCACCCCCCGCGGGGTGCGGGACGAGGAGATCTTCGCTCAGGAGGCGGACGCCATTGGTACTTTCATCAATCGGTTCCGATGCCGGCTCAGCGAGGACGGGTTCCCCGTCGCGGGCTTCGCCGGCGTTGACAAGGTGCTCCAGGACCGCCCGATCCGGATCGGCGACGCCTTCGCCATGAACGATGCCTCGTTGGCGGCCTTACGTGGAGAAGAGCCCAAGGACCCGGTGCTGCTTTTCGACATCTCTCGGTCGGCCCGCGAGCTCGCCAAGATCTCCTACTACGCGGCGGCGGCGGGGGTTCTGGACGCTTCCTCCAACGAAGAACTGGCACGCCTGGCCTGGGAGGAACCGGGCCTCGAAGATACGGCTTCGGAATGAAGCCGAGCCCAATTCCCAATAGCCGGCTCGAAGCTCCCGACCCGGACCGCTTTTTCGATCTCTGTGACGCCCCCAACAACATGATCCACTTCCTCGTCAATGTTGGAGATGGCGACACCCAGCTTGTGCTGCTTCCGAAGGTGGGCGACGAGGCACGGAGGGCTGTGGTGGTCGACGTCTCCGGCGGCCAGAAAGCGAAGCTACCGGGACTCGTGGCAACGCTGCAGCAGGCCGGTGTGCTCGCCCCGCCCCAAGCCGACAACAGCACACCTGCCAACCGAAAAGTGTTCCCGATCGTGGTGGGAACCCATCCCCACCACGACCACATCGGTGGAATGGCAGACTTCATCGACCTCTTTCGTTTCGACATCGCGGCCTATTGGGACGCCGGTTACTACCTGCCCACCGGCGCATTCATAGAGACGATGGAAGCCCTGGAGCAGAACCCACACATCGCCTGGGCCCAACCCGCCAGTGGGCTTTCTCAATTCATCGATGACGTGCGGATCCTGGTGCTCGGGCCCGGCATAACCCTCAAACACCAGTACGACTCATATGGAGTCGACCCAAACAACGCCTCGATCGCCCTCAAGTTCGAGTATCCGTACAAGCGGGTGCAGGTCCGCTCCGAGCGGGTCGCCGGCGCCGCGGTCGGCCAAAAGGAGCAGTTGTCCGGACGGCTCTACGCCAAGGTCCGATCCGTGAAATCTCTCGTGCTCGGCGGCGATGCCCAGGCCAGAGCGTGGGCGCAGATCCAGGTTGACCATCCCAAGCTGGAGAGCAGATTCTCCCCGATTTTCAGCGAGCTGAAGATGGCGCGGGGGATCGATCCCCTCCGCGCCACCGTGTTCACAGTCTCCCACCACGCCTCAAAACGAGGGATCTACCTCGAGTTGCTCGAGGCACTCAGTCCCGGGATTTCGCTCGTTTCGTCGGTTGGGGGCGGCGGCAAGCACGGATTCCCCCACCAGGTAGCCCAGGACGCCATTCGGGAAGCCAAAGAGAAGATCGCCAAAACCGGCAAGAATCGCAGCGTCGACCATAAGCTCAACATCTACTACACAAGCGACACACGAACCGGCGGCGGATCGCTCGGGACTATCGCCACGGTGATTCCGGCCAGTGGGTCCGTCCAACTGTGGCGGTTCGAAGACGAGCGAGCCGATCTGGTTGACCTCAACAAGGCTCGCCTGCTCAACAAACCATGATCCCTCGCCCAGTTGTAGCGACACTCGGCCTGATGCCCGGCTTCGATCAAGGGGCCGGAGCTAGACGATCCTGCGGTCGGATGCCCAGCGGGCTAGCTCATACCGGCTCGAGAGCTGCAGTTTGCGGAGCACCGACGAAACGTGGGCCTCCACCGTCTTGATGGAAATCGATAGTCGGCGAGCGATCTGTTTGTAGCTGTAGCCGCGAGCAATCTGTCGCAAGACCTCCTTTTCCCGCGCCGTTAGCTGATCGAGCTCGGGATCAGACTCGGCCGGGAGTGTCTCGGAGAATGCGTCGAGCACAAACCCGGCCAGCCTCGGTGAGAACACTGCGTCGCCTTCGTGGACCCTCCTCACCGCCGAGGCCAGATCCTTGGGAGAAATGGACTTCGTGACATAACCTCGAGCGCCGGCCCGGATCATGGCGATTACGTCCTCGGCCGCATCGGATACCGACAACGCCAGAAATTTCATGTCGGGATGCGCTTCGGTCAGGTTCTTGACCACCGCCAGCCCGCCGCCGCCTGACATGTGGACATCGACGAGCACAACGTCGGGGGCGGCGACGGGGATCTGCTCAATGGCGGCATCGACATCGGCGGCCCAGCCGGCGATCTCAAATCGTTCCCCAAGCTCGGCTCGCACGCCGCTCAGGAACAGCTCATGATCATCGACGAGGAACACCCGAATCATCGTTCGTTCCTCGCCACCCGCAGCCAAACCTCAGTGCCATCCTCAGGATCACTGGTGATAGTCGCTTGCCCGCTATGGCGACGCATGCGCCCGATGACCGAGTCGGCGATTCCTCTCCGGTCAGGCGGGACGGACTCCGGGTCGAAACCGGCACCCTGGTCGCTCACCCAGACGTTTACGTCGGCGTCACCGACCTCGACGTAAACACTCACCAGGGGGGCTCCTGAATGGCGAGCTGCGTTGGCGATTGCCTCGCCGGCCGCCCGCACCAGAGCGTCGATCGGCTCACTGAGCGCGATATCACCGGCGGTAACCACTTCAACCGGAACGTCGTGATCGCGTTCCACTTTGGCGGCCACCGCCCGGATCGCAGTGCTCAACAGGTCGGCCCCGGAGGTGGGAGCCCGTTCATACAGCCAGGCGCGTAGTTCGCGTTCCTGGCTGCGGGCCAGGGTCACCATCTTGCGGGGATCCTCGGCCCGCTGAATGAGAGCCAGAGACTGCAGCACCGAATCGTGGAGATGGGCAGCAACTTCGGCCCGCTCGTCGGCCCGAATACGCCCAGACCGCTCAGACCCGAGATCGGCCGCCAGACGCCATACCCACGGGCCGAAGACGAGCATAAAACCGAGGCCCGTGATGAGGGCGGCGAGAGTGACGTTTCGGACATCGGCAAAGACGTCAACAGACCCGAAGAAGATGGCCACGCCTCCCAGGAGCAACCCACCTCCGGCCAAGGCTCTCCCCAGCGTCGGGCTGGTGCCACGCCCGGCGGCCGGCAACACGAGCGCGGCCCAGCGATCCCGCCGGCCCGGATCACTCTGATCCCAAATGACTGCCAGACCAAACGAAATCAATAGAACCGGCACAACCAGATCGTCGCCGAACCAGGCCCCGGTCGACCGCAACGCCAGCAGCAAACTGGCAAACATCATCACAAGGGCAACCTTCTGCTGGGGGCGAGCAGCCGGCGCAGGCTCCGGGTACTCACTGACAGAGTCGATGGTCAGCGCCAGGCCGATCACATACAGGAAGGCCCCCAAACCTCCGGCAAAGAACAGCGACAGAAAGGCGGCTCGAACATAGGCGGGGCTGATGCCAACTCGTAGGCCCAGGCCGGCTGCCAGGCCGGAAATCCACCTATCACTCTGGCTCCGCTCCAACCCAACAGGAGGCCGAGCCGTTTTGCTTGACGCCGAAACTGAAGTGGTTTCCATCACGCTGATCCTCGCAGTCATCCGGCCGGGCGGCAACGGGGGATGCCCCTCAACGTACCCTATGGAGTAAGGGATTGTGTAGGGGAATCCCCAATTGCCGGTCGCCCGAATCTACGCCACGATTGGGACATGACCGACATTGATACCGATATCGAAGAATTCGATCGGCCCAACCGCCGCTACCGGCTTGAACGGCCTCTCACGGGACGGTGGGCCGCCGGTGTTGCCCACGGGCTGGCCGACGACTGGGGTGTCCCGGTCTGGGTCATCCGACTGGCGTTTGCTGTCCTGGCCCCGATCGGAGGCCTTGGATTCATGCTGTACGCCATCGGATGGTTGTTCATCCCACGGGAAGGAGAGTCAGACCCGCTCATTTCCCAATGGATCGAGCAATTGCAGGACCGTCAGGCCTGGCTCGGAGCAGGCCTGGTGGCGGCGGCCGCCATCATCGTCCTGTCGTCGCTCAACATCGTCAACAGCGGGCTCATCTGGGCAGGCGCCCTGCTCGTATTAGGTGTCCTGCTCTACCGCGGCGACCTCGGGTCGGTACCGCCATCCCGATCGGCCGATACCAAACAAGCGGTCCACCTCGATGAGCCCGAGATCCCTCCATTTGAATATGACGTCGACGCCTTCAACGACGGCGACGATGGAGCTCCGGCGCAGCCGGCAGTGATCGAGGCTCCGCCCGGCCCTCCCCGACCCCCCCGCCAGCCCTCGTATCTCGGACGGCTCACGCTGGGAGCAATGCTCATCACCATCGGCATCATGGTGGCCCTCGACGTGAGCGGCGTGACTAATCCGACCAGTCGCCACTATTTGGCCGCACCTGTTCTCGTTATCGGCATCGGACTGCTGGTTGGTGGGTTCTTCGGGCGTAGTCGTGGCCTCATCGTATTCGGGCTGCTGCTGGCCCCGGTTGCCATGGTCGGCTCACTCGTCGACCTCCCGTTCGACGGTGAGTTTGGAGACATCGAGGTCTTCGCCACCTCACCGGCTGATCTCCGGCCCACCTATCGACTCGCCGCCGGCGACATCTACCTCGACCTTCGTGAGCTAGAACTGCACGGTGAAACGGTGTCGGTGGCGGCGGACATCGGCGCCGGACGGATCCAAGTGGCGCTCCCAACTGCCTACGAGGTAGAGATCGACAGTGGTGTGAGGCTCGGCGAGTTGGTCGTCCTGGGGAGAACGAGCGGCGGCTTCAACCTCAGCCGCCTCACCACCCGCCCCGGTGAAGATGGCACGATCCGGCTGGCGCTCGATGCCGGGATCGGGCAGGTCGTGGTGAGCGACAATGTGGAGTTCCTCGACAGGTTCGACCTGGATGGGCCTCGCAACGTCTTCCGGCCGGCCTCGATCGATGAACTTCAAACGGGTTACTTCCTGTCGGCCGGCACACTCGAGCTCGACCTGAGCGGCATTCCTCCGCTGGCGACCGATACCGGCCTCCAAACCTTGGTAAATGCGACGGTCGGCCGCGGTGACCTGGTCGTCTTGTTGCCCGCGTGGCTCGACGTCGGCATAGTGGCGAGGAGCGATACGGGGGTCCTCGACATCCTGGGCAGTCAGAGCGTCGGGGAGAACCTTCGAGAGGAACAAACGCGCGAAGGCGACGATCGAATCGTTCTCAATCTCGCGGTTGGGCAAGGATCTGTTGTGGTGAGGCGGCCATGAAGCAGCATCCCCTCGACCCCATCTCACTCATCTTCGGGGGGCTTCTTGCCGGGCTCGGGCTGTTCCTGGTCTCTTCCGACGCCCATTGGGAGTCGGCCAACGGAGCGTGGATGTTGCCCGCCGTACTGATCGTCATGGGCGGCGCGATCCTGTGGTCGACGGCGAGCCGGTTGCGCGCCTCCTCAGGCGTGGCCGAGGAGCAGGAAGACGGAGAAATCCAACCCGAGGATTACGAAGACCTCACCCCGATGCCGTAGACCGCCCCCGGCCGCAATCAGCGATGAGGTCACCCGCCACCGGCCCTCACAGGCCGCCCAACCTGACGGCTTCGTCAAATTCGAGAGCCGTCCCACCTTGGGTGGCTGCTTGGAACACGTCTGGGCCGAGTTGCTCCTCGAGGTCCGAGGAGAGTTGATCAAAATCGGGCTGATCGACGACCGGTCGCATCGATCCGCTCTTCTCTCTGATAGCAGAACCGGCACCAAGCAGCTGGGCAGCGCGCTCGTGCGCCCCGGTCGCGGCCGCCACCGCAGCCAGCCGATCGAGACTCCACGCCACCCCTCCCTTGTCCGTGATGTCACGGAACGTGCGCCCGCTCTCCACCAGCAGCTCTGTGGCTACAGCCGGATGTCCTCGACCGAGGTTAACCATCCCCAAGTGGCCGTTGGTTTCCGCAATACAGGCCACGTCGCCGATCTCACGGAGCTCCTGAGAAGCTTTCAGGAGATGATCGGAGGCCTCGTCGAGCTTTCCCTCCGCCAGGGACACTTTGCCGAGGCCTTTGTGTGCGTGAGCGATCACCACCTTGAACCGGGCGCCGGAGGGTCCCCGCAGGCTCTCGTCGTATAACCGGCGGGACCCGGATAGCTCAGCCACTGTGTGCATGGCCTCACCCAGCAGCGTCTGGGCAAACCGAATGTTCCAGGCGTCTTGGGCGTCACGGAACGCCTCGAGCGATCTCTTGTGCAACGCGATCGCCTCATCGAGGTTCCCTCGCTCCTGGTGTGAAAGGGCGAGGTAGCGGTTCACCCATGCCTCGCCATACGGCTCACCGAGTTCGGCATAGATGCGCTGCGCCTCGGACAACAAAGCGAGGCCACGGTCGAGATCGATATCGCGGCGACTCAGCTCGGCACCAAGAAAACTCGCACAATAACCCTCAGCATGAAGGTCACCGGTCCGTCGAGCCATCGCCAGACCGTCCTCCAGGTCGGTGATCCCGCGCGCTCCATCTCCGAGGTCGCTGGCGAAAAAACCGGCCGTCGCCAACATTCGAGCCCGCAGGCCAGAATCTCGGTCGGGCGAATTCTCCAGCGCTACTCGGGTCCAATGCAATCCATCGCTCCACTCCCCGCGACAGCGCCAATACAGGAACATTTGGCCGGCCAACTCGAGCCCGGTGTCATCTCCGGTTGCGGCCGTGAAGGCGATGGCGGACCGTATGTTCTCGATGTCGGTGTCGAGTCGATGGTCCCACATATCCTGGTCCGGGCCCCGCAGTGACTTCGAGGCTGCTTCGACGAGACCCGCGAAGTGCTTGGCATGAGCGATCTGGCGCACAACGAGCTGACCACTCTTCTCGAGCTTGCCCAGCAGATATTCACGAACCGACTCGAGGATCTTGAGCCGGCGACCTCCGGATGTTTGTTCGCTCGTGATGAGAGAGCGGTCAACAAGGGCAGACAGGGCGTCGATGACGTCGGCCCGCCCGATGCCGCCGCCCGAAGTCACTGTCTCGGCGGTCGCCACGTCGAAGCCGCCGACGAACACCCCCAGGCGCGCCGCGAACTCCTGCCTATCCCCGTCGAGCAACTCGAAGGTCGAGTCAAGCGCGGCTCGGAGTGTCTGCTGGTGCTGGGGGGCGTCGCGCGGCCCACCCGTAAGGAGCTCGAACCGGTCGTCGAGCCGCTCCAGCACCTGTTCGGGTGTCAGGATTCGGACTAATGCAGCGGCCAGCTCGATGGCGAGCGGCATCCCGTCGAGGCGGCGGCAGATCGCAGCAACCACCGCGGCGTTGCCGTCATTGACCTCGAAGGTCGGATCTACTTCCGTAGCTCGGACCTCGAATAGAACAACCGAATCAAAGCCGAGCACATCGCTCGGCGAGTCCGCCCGCGACGGCGGTATGGCCAGCGGAGGACACTGGTAACGGTTCTCGCCGCCCGTCCCGAGAACCTGCTGACTAGTCGCCAGAATCCTGAGATCGCTGGTAGCGGCGATCAGGTGAGCTGCCAGCATTCCAACTCCCTCGACGAGGTATTCGCAGTTGTCGAGGATCAGCAAACGTTTGCCGTCTCTCAAATAGTCGACAAGCACATCGGTAGCGACCCGGCCCGGGGACTCCTGGAGGCCGATCACATGGGATACCGCTTGGGCGATGAGCTCGTCGCTGGTGACGGCTGCCAGCTCCACCAACCAGACACCATCAGGGAAGGCGTCCCGGGAATGGGTGGCCACCTCGAGGGCAAGCCGGCTCTTGCCGGCACCGGCAACGCCGGTGATCGTGACCAGGCGCGATTCGCCGAGCAGTTGCTCCACGTCCGCTCGCTCCTGCTCTCGGCCTACGAAGCCCGACGCGAGAGCCGGAAGGTTGGTCGGGCCGGCCTCGAGCTTCCGGAGGGGCGGGAACTCCGAATTCAGGCCTGCCACCACCAGCTGGAACAAATGCTCGGGTTCGTCGAGATCCTTCAAATGAAACTCGCCCAGATCGAGGAACGTGACTCCGTCGGGCAAGCCCGCTTGACCAAGCAGACGGGTGGCAGCCGAGACCAGCACTTGGCCGCCGTGGCCGGTCTCGCTGATGCGGGCGGCCCGGTTGACGTCCATACCGACATAGTCGTCGCCGCCGAGTGCACCAACCCCGGTATGGACCCCAATCCGAACACTCACGTGACGATCTTCAATCCAGCTCTCAGCCGCCATACGCCGCTGAATATCGACCGCGGCGGCAAGACCGTCGGTGGCCGTATCGAAAACGCAAAAAAAGGAATCGCCTTCGGTTTTGATCTCAACTCCACCATGACTGTTGACCGCATCTCGGATCAAATTCTGGTGCCGCTCGAGGACCGACGTGAAGCGGGTCGACAACTCCTGCAGTAGGCGCGTTGATCCTTCGATGTCTGTGAAGAGGAATGTAATTGTGCCGGTCGGCAGATCTGTCATGGGTGCACCCGGGCAAATCTAGTGCCGAGCCGCTGACACAAACCTCATCGATGAACGATCGTCTCCGAGGGGGAATACATCCAAACCCCCCCCATGCAGCGGTCCGAGACACCTGTAGCTCAGCGGACCAAGGACCGACGCCCGCCCATACGGAGCTGCCACGTACAATCGGCGTCGTGCCAGTCCTCGAACGCGACGTCAGCCTCGAAGCCCTCCGGACTGCAGTCTCCCGCGCCGCCGGCGGAGATGGGTCCATGGTGCTGGTGTCCGGTGAAGCCGGGATCGGAACGACTACGTTGGTGCGCGGCTTCGCAGACAATGTCGCAGGAGCCGTCCGAGCGCTCGTCGGGGCATGCGACGATCTCATCACACCACCGGTGTTTGGCCCCTGGCTTGACATCGCACGCCAAACCGGTGGAGAGCTGGCCGAGGTATTCGCCTCCGATGTCGAGAGCGCTGTCGTCCTGCGGGCAATCGTCAATGAGGCGTCTCGCCCCGGTAACCCGAACCTCATTGTGATCGAAGATGCCCACTGGGCCGACGACGCCACACTCGACAGCCTCCGTTATCTGTCCCGACGTATTGCAGACCTTCCGTCGGTCGTGGTGATCACGTACCGATCCGATGAGCTGTCAGCGGATCATCCACTGCTCGGACTCCTCGGGCAGCTACATGGTGATGCCTTCAGCCGGATAACTCTCGAGCCGCTCACCGAACCGGCAGTTGCGGAGCTCGCAGCCGGCTCGGATCTAGACCCGGCCGAACTCCATCGGGTCACCGGCGGCAACCCCTTTTTTGTTCATGAGGTCCTGGCTTCCTCCGCAGGCGGTGTGCCGCCGACCGTGCGCGACGCCGTGCTGTCACGGCTGCGGCCGCTTTCGACAGAGGCACGCGACGTCATCAATCTGGTCGCCGTCTCACCCGGCGGTCTCGAACACGCTCTCCTGAGCGACCTGTCCGCCAACAACATTGAAGCGGTTTCCGAGGCGGAAGAGCACGGCATCCTCGAAGGCACAGAGGACCGGATCCGCTTCCACAACGAGCTCGCCAGGCGAGCAGTTGAGGAAGCGCTGACGAGCGCTCAGCGGCACAGCGCTAATCAAAGGGTCCTCGACCGCTTGCGGGCCGGTGACGCCGACGGCGCCCGCCTCCTTCATCACGCGGTCGGCGCCGGTGACATCGAAACTCTGCTGACTTACGCCCCGGCCGAGGCCCGCCGATCGGCCGCTTCCGGAGCGCACCGCCAGGCAGCGGCCTGGTCCGAGATGGTTCTCGCTCACAAAGATCAGCTGGACCCAGCCGAACGAGCCCAGATCCTTCACGACTATGCGGTAGAGCTCCATCGCCTCAACCGGCTCGAGGACGGGGCCCAAGCGGCTGAAGAGTCCGTTGCTGCCTGGGAAGAGCAAGAGGATGCAACGGCTCTCGGCAGGGCCCTCATCGAGCTCGCCAAAAACCAATACTTCCTGGGAAACACCGAAGCCGCCTACCAATCGACCGAACGGGCGGTAACCGTGCTGGAGGAAGGCGGCCAGGATGAGGCACTCGCCTCGGCCTACTCGAGTCTGGCCGCACTCCACGTGTGGCGCCATCGGATGAGCGATGCCCTCCCCTGGGGGGAGAAGGCCCGCCGGCTGGCCGCCTCGATCGATCGGCCCGACATTCTCTCGCACGCGTTGAACTACCTGGGTGTAGCCAAGGTGCTGACCGGCGACGAAGGCGGGTTCGACGATTTGGCCGAAGCCGTCTCGATCGCAGAACGGATCGGCCACTCCGAGTATCACGCCCGCGGCGCCAACAACCTGGCAACAGCCCTCTTTAGCCGCCTCCGCTACGCAGAGGGCGTGGAGGTCCTGAAAGTGGCGGTCGAGGAGGCAGCCGACGCCGAGCTGCTCAGCCTCGAGTACAACATGCGGGCGCTGCTTGGCCAGGGGCTGTTGATGCTTGGCCACTGGGACGAGGCCGAGGGGGAGCTCCGCCCACTCGTAAAAAGAGCGGCCGACGACCTGCTCGCAGCACCCTCGTTCGGCTATCTCGGCCGGCTGTTGATGCGAAGGGGTCTGAGCGAAGGGGACGAGTTGATAGATCGGGGGCTCGCCGTGGCGGGCGTCGACGACAGCTTGCTTCGGTATGGGTCGGTGGCGGCGGCCGCCATCGAACGAGCGTGGTTGGCGGACGATGCCGCCACAGTGGACCGGCTGCGAGCTCAGGTAGAGGCACTCGCAGCTGCTGCCCATGCTCAAGATTGGATAGGCACGGCCACCCTGTACGCAGCCCGGGCCGGCCTCGATGTCACACCGCCTGAGCCGTGCCCACCAAGCTTCCGGTACGGAATCGAAGGCGACTGGGAGCAGGCTGCCGCCGCCTGGGAAGAAGTCGGCGACCCGTACGAACGAGCGATCGAACTCGTGCTCGGGGGCCGGCAGGAGCAAGCCTTCGAAGGGCTCGAGGTTCTCGACGAGCTGGGCGCCGTCAGGACGGCGCAATGGGCTCGCGACCACCTGCGTTCAGCCGGACTAACTGCTATTCCCCCGGGCCCTGCCTCCATCCCGGAGTGAGCCCCGTCTGACGTGGTCGAGACACTCGGGTGGAGAGAGCCGGCCAGCTACGCTTCGAAGGTTCCACGTCGGAGTCGGATTGAAGCTGGAGACCACCTACCTGAGCCGGCGGCACGAGGCGGTGAGCACCACGGACAGAAACTTCTGGAACGACTCACGCCCGGTTGAAGAGCCGACCTGTTCGACCACCCATGGTGCCGTTGGCGCCGCCAGCAACCCGCCCATCACCTCGAGAGTGCAGGACAAGGAACGGCACCTGTGGGAGGACCGCATCCGCCGGGCCATCTCCGAGCATCCCATATGGGCTGAAGAAGAACTCACGTGGGGGATCGTCGAAGAGATCGCAGTAAATGGGCCCGAGCTGCTCCTGCCGGCGCTCGAACTCCCAACCTGCGACGTCGGCTAGGGCGCCGCGTGCGTCTCGGGGTGTCTCGCGCCATCATCGACGGAGTCATCGTCGACGGCGACGTTGAGATCGAGGACGGCCGGGTCACCGGTGCGGGCGTCGGCGGGGCAGCGGGTTCCTCGATTGCGGTCCCGGGGTTCGTCGATCTACAGGTCAACGGATTCGCCGGCGTGGACTTCGCGACCGCCCAACCTGAGGACTATGACAGGGTCGGGGCCGTGCTCTCCGCTACCGGCGTCGTCGCCTACCAGCCGACCGTCATCACGCTCCCCGAGGCCAAGATCACCACCGCCCTCGAATCACTGGCAGCCCACCGGCCCGGCCGGCCCGGGCCTCACATCATCGGGATGCATCTGGAAGGACCGTTCCTGTCTCCGATGCGGGCGGGTGCTCACGACCCGGCCTCGATGGCCGAGCCTGATCTTGAACTTGCTCACCGGCTCCTGGAGGCCGGACCAGTGACGATGATGACGCTCGCTCCGGAACGGCCTGGCGCCCTCGAGCTCCTCGACTTGCTGATCGGCCGGGGCGTAGTCGTCTCCTGCGGACACAGCGACGCCACCGCCGCCGAGGGCCATGCCGCCTTCGAACGGGGGGCGACTGCCCTGACCCATCTCTTCAATGCCCAGCCGCCGCTGCATCATCGCGACCCGGGAATCGCCGGGGCCGCCCTCAGCCGCAAGGACGTTACGGTCTCGATCATCGTCGACGGATTTCATCTTGCCGACGAGGCCGTGCAGCTCGCCCTGGCCGCCCCCGCTCCGGCGGCGCTCATCACCGACGCCATTTCCGCCGCCGGGCAGCCGGAGGGCACATACCCGCTGGGTGACCGGGCGGTCACCGTCACCGGGGGGAGCGCCCGCCTCGACGACGGCACGCTGGCCGGGAGTGTCCTCACCATGGACGCGGCCGTTCGCAACCTCGTGGAAATCGGTGCCGACCTGGTCGAGGGGGTGGCGGCCGCGACTGCCATTCCGGCTCGAACCGTAGGCCGGAGCGACTTGGGCCGGCTCACCGTTGGCGGCTCTGCCGAGGTCGTGGTGCTGACCGATGATCTCGCGGTTGAACGCACACTCGTGGGTGGTGTTGAGGTGTTTTCCGCCCGCTGAGGCTGTGGCCCCCTTTGGTATCGTTGGCCCGACCACCACCACATGAGATCCGCCTACAAGGCGACTCGGTCACCGTGTTTGGAACAGAGGTGATCGACGACTTCTGCGACCTTGCACGAAGCGATGGAGCGTCGACCTCATCCGGGACGGGGGCGAGAGGGGCTTCGCTCAGCGTTGATAGTCTGCGCCGCAGGAGGTTGACCGGTTGCCGTCAACGATCATCGCCAAACGCATCTACGAGCCTGTCGAGGAATCGGACGGGACCAGGATTCTGGTCGATGGGATCTGGCCTCGGGGGGTACGGCGGTCCGAGTGGCCGAAGGGCTCGTGGCGGCCGGACGTGGCTCCATCGCGACAGCTCCGGGAGTGGTATCGCCACGACCCGGACCGTTTCGACGAGTTCGTTCGCCGATATCGGGAGGAACTCGACACCCGGGAGGGGATTGCCGACCTCCTCGGTGTGAATGGGCATCTCACCTTGCTGACCGCCACCCGGGATTTGGAACACTCCCACGCGGC
>JAUXJL010000153.1 GCA_030624805.1 Acidimicrobiia bacterium | reverse complement strand
TGGAGCAAACGATGCCGGACGCCGTACCCGACACAACTGCGGATGGATCGAGGCATAGGGCTTCGGCTGCAAATCCGCCTGCCGGGGTCAACTAGAGTCCGGCGTCGATGGCAGGGGATATTTGGCAACTCAGCGATGCAGCGGTGGACGAATTGGCTGCCCTCTACCCGGTCGAGGCCACCTACGTGGGTGTCGAGGGGTACGACCACCTGTGGTCGGACTATTCACCCGGCGGCCTTGAGGCAGGGCTCGACTACCTTCGTGATCTGAGGCGCCGGATCGATACATTGCCAGAGGACCCCGACCGGTGGGCACAGCGTGCCACCCAGGTGGCCCGCTCGTTCGTCGACCTCGAAGAAGCTCGTACCGGCCACGAAGATGCATATCGAGCGGTACGGACCCTTGCCTGTCCATTGTCAGAAGTGCGAGAGGTGTTCGACGTAATGGACACGGAGTCTCCGGAGGGCCGAGAGGCCGTGATTACTCGCCTCAGCACACTGCCTGAGGCCATGTCCGATATCCGGTCGACTCTCGAGGCGGGAATGGGTCGAAACCTGCTGGCCGCTCGCCGACAGGTGCTGGGCGTCCTTGAACAGTGCGCCACAAATGCAGGTGAGAAATCTTCGCTACGAGCGCTTGTCCCGACCATGACCGAAAACGGGGCGTCTCAAGGCGAACGGAAGGCGGCCGAGGTCGGCGCAGAAATTGCGGCCGGAGCTTTCGCCGAGATGGGCGAATGGCTGGAGCAGACCTATCTGCCGGCGGCTCCAGATGCAGACGCCGTCGGCCCCGAGCGGTATGCGGCCGCTTCCCGGTATTTCCTCGGGATGGAAGTCGACGTGGAGGAAACCTACCAGTGGGGGTGGTCGGAGGTAGAGCGGATCCGGGCCGACATGGAAACTCTCAGCGAGCAGATCCAGCCCGGGTCCGGTCATCGTGGAGCGATCGAGCTACTCAATACGGATCCCGCCCGTCTCGCCTCACGAGAGGAATTCGTCAGGCTCATGCAAGAACGTCAGGACGTTGCGCTCCAAGAGCTCGAAGGCTCACATTTTGACGTTCCCGAACCCGTCAAGCAGGTGGTGACCAAGCTGGCACCGCCTGGATCTCACATCGGCGCCTATTACATCTCGCCGAGTCAAGATTTTTCCCGGCCGGGTGGTGTTTGGTTCTCTGTCGGCGATGAGGTCGAGATCCCATTGTGGGAGAACGTGAGCACCGCCTACCACGAGGGTTTCCCGGGCCACCACCTTCAGACCGGGATCCAGATGAGTTTGGCCGAGCGCACCAGCCGCTTGCAACGGCTGTGGGTTTGGTACAGCGGCAGCGGCGAAGGCTGGGCCCTCTACTCAGAAACCCTCATGCGTGAGCTCGGCTATTACGAGAAGCCCGAATACGTGTTCGGAATGCTGGCATCCGAGATCCTCCGGGCCTGCCGGGTGGCTATCGATATCGGCCTGCATCACAACCTTTCCATTCCCCACAATCAGCCGTTTCACCCCGGTGAGGCCTGGACCTTCGACACCGCCGTCGAGATGCTCACAAACTACGCCGGGTTACTCCCCGATTACGCCGTCTCCGAAGTGACCCGCTACCTCGGGTGGCCCGGCCAGGCACCCGCCTACAAGATCGGCGAGCGGGTGATCCTCAACCTGCGGGCGGAGCGCAAGGCCCGAGAGGGTGCCGACTTCGATCTGAAGCGATTCCATGCCGACGTGCTCGAGGCCGGTCCAGTCGGGTTGGCGCTGCTCCAGGAGTTTGTTCGAGGCGTTGAAAGTTAGCGCCTACGGGCGGTAAGGGTCGGGTCTCATCGGTCGAGCCGTCATTGACAACGATCAGCTCCCAGCGATACGGACCTTCGGTGCATTCTCAACTCCGGAAGGACCCTCAGCTCAAAGTACTAGCGAAGTCGGACTCGCGCCTGGCCGAGGTCTCGAGTGTGTAGCGGCTTTAGTGGTAAATATGTTGCCAGAGGTAACGTGGCGTGGTGGCGACCCTGACTCTCCAAGAGGCGGCCGATCAGCTCGGCGTTCACTACATGACCGTCTACCGGTACGTGAGATTGGGACGCCTGCCCGCTCGCAAAGTGGGCGGAACTTGGGAGGTGGATACCTCAGAATTGGAAGGGCTTCGCCGGGGTCACGATCGATCGGTTCAACCCCGACGCTCTGCCGACTGGCCAAAGCGCCTTCAGGCTCGACTGCTGGCGGGTGACGAGGCAGGCGCCTGGGGAGTAGTAGAGGGGGCTCTGGCTTCGGGCAGTTCGCCCCCCGAGGTGTACATCGACCTTCTCGGCCCGGCGATGGCAGCGGTGGGGGAGAAGTGGCACTCCGGAGATGTGTCAATCGGCCAGGAGCACCTGGCAACGTCAGTCGCCCTCAGGCTGATCGGCAGGCTCGGGCCTCGTTTTGTTCGCAAGGGTCGCACCAAAGGCGCCGTCATCGTTGCAACCCCGTCTGGCGAACGTCACATTATCCCCTCTTTGATAGTGGCCGACCTCCTCCGTGGGGCGGGGTTTGAGGTCTTCGACCTCGGAGCCGACGTCCCCGTCGACGCCCTGGCCGAGTTCGTAACGGCCGTCGATGGGCTCGTTGCGGTGTGCATAAGCTCAACCCACGCCTCTTCTGACCGAGGCATGCGGCGCATGATTCGGTCGGTCCGCAAGGCCGCGCCCGGGGCCGCCATTTTTGTGGGAGGTGGGTCGGTGGTGGATGCGGACCACGCTGAGGCGGTGGGGGCCGACGGCGGGGCCAAGACTGCCGAAGGTGCAGTTGATCTTGTGCTCGGGGCCGTCGCTGCTGGTGTTTCACGGAAGTAGCTCAGGGGCTTCTCCAAAGGAACGCGTAGCGTTCCCCTCAGGGACCGTGTGGCGTTCCCCTCAGGGAACGTGTGGCGTTCCCCTCAGGGACGCGTGGCGTTCCCCTCCTCCCATCCGTCATCGGAGCTCCGCTCCCAGTGGGGCTTCACCAGACCCGCGACGCGGGAAGCCCTGAGCGGTTTGTTGCGTTCTGCAGGATATGAGATCCTTGGAGCGAGTGGCCCCGGTTGTGTTACTCGGTCTCTTGGCGGCTGCGTGTGGCGGGGGCTCTTCGTCCGAGACTCCGGCTGGGTTATCCACCTCGACGTCTTCAACCAGCACGATCGCCGCCACCGCTCCGGTGGAAAGGCCCGGTGTTGGCAGGTTGTCCCGGCCTCCCGATGTGGATCTCAGCATTCACGATGTTCCCCTCACGGACGTGTACTTCGACACCTTCGACGGTGGAACAGTTCCTCTCTCAGAATCAACTCGCCAGCTTCGGGAGGCCCTTCTCGATGCGATACTGCCCATCGACCGACCTATTTACGGTGACGCGTCGGCTGGTGATTGGCTCGTGCCGAGCGATTTGGTGCTGGGCTACCTTGCCGGCGACCAGGCGTACGCCTATCCCTTCAAGATTCTCAACTTTCACGAGATCGTGAATGACGAACTCGACGGTGTGCCGGTGCTGATCACCTACTGTCCGTTGTGCGGGAGTGGCATCGTGTATGAGCGGCGGGTGGCGGGCGAGGTCTTGAGTTTCGGGAACACAAGTGCACTGTATGAATCAGATCTCGTGATGGTTGATCGCAACACCGGGTCCTATTGGTGGCAGGTGGCCGGCAAGGCCATCGTCGGCACGCTGACCGGCACTGCCCTCGAGCCACTTCCGTCGGTTGTGGCTACCTGGTCAGATTGGATGTCTCTACATCCCGACACACTGATCCTGACTCGAGACACCGGCCGCCCGGCACCCTATGAGCAGGACAGCTTCGCCACGTATGCCGACTTCCTCGATAGCGGCCGGTTTCCGTTTCCAGTCGGGGAGGCAGCCCGGGACGGACGGCTACCTCCGTCGGCGCAGGTAGTCGGCGTCACTGTCAACGGGGTTACGCGGGCCTATCCGGTTGAAGGCTTGGTCCAGCCGCTCAATGATGAGGTGGGCGGTGAGCCGATCGTCATCATTCCGACCGAGGGTGGGGCAGCCGTGTTCAGCGCCGACCTTGGCGGTCAGATACTCGAGTTTCAGCGTGAGGAGTCAGGTTTCGTCGATATCCAGTCGGGCTCGACCTGGAGTAGCGGCGGTGTCGCTGTATCCGGCACTCTCGAGGGCTCTAAGCTCATGCCAATTCCGAACCGCACTACGTTCTGGTTTGCTTTCGTCGGTGCTTTCCCGGACGTTCAGGTCTTCGATGGCTGACCGTCCCGTCTCTCGTCCCCGGCCACACTGGCCGGGTCGCCTCCCGATCGCGGTCGCGATCGTGTCGCTGGTGGCCGCTTCGTGCGCCGGAGCCGACCCGGGCACGTCGACGCCGTCTTCTTCTTCTCTCCCGACTTCCTCACCGGGTCAGGGCGGCGAGGCGGGAGAGGTCGTCCTACTGGCGGGGTCGATCGTCATTCCGGGGGCCAGCAGCTTCGAGGAGCCAGGATTCCACGAGGCGTATTTTCTGACCGGGATGGTCCCAGAGCCGGCTGCGGAGATGACCGGCGAGCTGGTAGTGAGGCTGCGAGATGCGGGGCGCCCCAACCAGACATGCGCGCGCGATCACCCGTTGTCGGGCTGTGTGACAGTCGATTGGTCTGATTTCGAAGGACGGCCGGGGGTGCCGGTCGGTGGGGTGTTTGACAACCGAGTTGCCGTCATGTCGACGGCGGGTGCCACGACCTTGTTCATGTCCGAGACTCGCGGGCTTGCTCAGGAACCTGATGAATATTCACCGACCTGACCCCACACGGCAGTGGGCGGGTCCGTCCAAGCCTGGAGCACAACCCTTGACCACGGAATAGTGGCCGGGTCGCCCATTGAGCTGCGACTGGTGATGACCAATTTCAGTGCTGGTGATGCAAGCGTCGGCTACGAAGTGGTGATCCTGTCGAGCTAGTCGGCCTTGATGCCCGGGCGGCGTCCGAACCCCTGATAAGCAAGACCGGTGCCCGTCCCTCTCACGAGTTGAATTCGGCTAGCGGCTTGTGGGTAAGTGAGGCGGCGAATGAGCAGTCCGGCTAACCCCACCACTGCCTGCGGGAGGCTCCAAAATCGGATGCCGACCCCCTCGGTGCGGACATGATGGAGTGTTGAGTCCTGCATGTAGTGAACGATTTCTTCGGGGCGAAGGAGCCGTTTCCACTCATGGGTGCCCCGGGGTATGAGGCCAAGCAAGTCCTGGGCGACGAACACCAAACCCACTCGATTGATGAGCGTCCGGTTCGGCCCAGAGAATATGAAAACACCTTCTGGTCTGAGGACTCGAGACACGTGGGCGACGCCGGCGGCCGGGTCGTCCACGTGGGCCAGCACTTCCATACCCACGACCGCGTCGAATGCATCATCTCCGAAGGGGAGCTGCTCGCCCCGACCGGCGAGAAAACCCACACCCGCTCCCGTCGACGCGGCATGACTCTTGCCCGCTCGAATAGAAGCCAGCGACGGATCGACGCTCACCACGGAGAACCCGCGGCGATACAGGGTTTCTGAGAGCACCCCGCCACCCGCTCCCAGATCCAGCACCCGGTGCGGTCCTGAGCCGAGCTCGGACCCGAGCACGTCGAAGATGAAGGGCACCCGCACCGGATCCAGCAACACACCAACTGCGTGCAGAACTCCAGTCCCGTCCCACCAGGTGCCCGAAAGCTCTTCGAATGGGTCAGTGGTGGCGCGCCAGAATGCCATGGCTT
>JAUXJL010000108.1 GCA_030624805.1 Acidimicrobiia bacterium | reverse complement strand
TTTGAGGAGTCGAAGGGCTTCTCGTTTGGTTGATCCGCCCTCGAGGCGTCGGGCGATGAAGGTTTGCGCGGGGGGTGGATACGGATCTGGGTGATAGCGATACGGTGGAGTGCTGCGTTGGTTTGTCGGTTGCCGCCTCGGTTGAGGCGGATGCGTTGGTTGTTAGCTGACCACACCGGGATGGGGGCAACTCCCGCCCACATGGCGTAGACCAAACTTGCAGCACTTGGAACCCTTAACCACCTCGCCTCCTTACTGAAGGAGGTCGCATGAGCGACGAGGATTTCGACTGGCGGGAGGCATTCGGTTCGTGATCGGCGACTGGAAAGTGATGGAACCGACACAGTTGGAGTGTTCCGACCCGGTACCGCGATGTGCTTGAGGAGCTTGGTGCCTCCTGAATGCCGAGTTCTAGTGTCCGGCTCACCGACGGTAGCCTGAACCGCCAGGATCACTTATGAGCAATATGACTACGGATCAGCCGAGCGGCGCGGTAGCCGGCCTTTCGCACCGTAAGGTATCAGACGGTTCACTCGGGCTGGCTCAAAGCGCCTTCAGCTTGTCGATGCTGGTTTCCGGGATCCGCTGTGTCCTTGCCTACGTCGTGCTGCCCTTCGTCACTCCCCTGTTGGGAATCGCACCCGGGGTGGGCCCCGTCCTTGGCATCGCAATCGGTGCGGTGGCCGTGGCAGCCAATGTGGTCAGCTTGCGCCGGTTTTGGCGCGTACGCCACCGCTGGCGCCGACCGATCACCGTTCTTCACGTCAGCGTGATCAGTTTGCTTCTGGTGCTGATTGCACAGGATGTCGCCGAGTTGGCCCTGTAGCGACGTATCCATTCAAAAGGCTACAAGCCCGGCCTTCACACGTGCCGATGATTAGCAATGCGATTGGCGCTGGCCACCGCATCTGACGCGAGAAGCGCCACCCCCACACCTCGATACCCCCATCCAGTGAGATGTAGCCCCGGTCTATCCCCGAGCAGACCGTCGAGCTCCGCCAGCCACGCACCATGCCCGATCTCGTATTGGGGGATTCCGGCGTGATGACGAACGATCTCGATGAACGATGGGTCGACGTCGGTGCCGAGGATTTGCCCTACCTCGCTGCGGATGATCTCGATGATCCGGGCATCGTCCCAGTCGACCAGCTCCGGACGGCGTGCTCCACCTGCGATCACCTTGGCAAGCCCCTGACCCCGTGGCGCGCGTGCTGGGGCATAGGACGACTCGAAGAGCACACCCAGGCTCGCCGTGCCGGAGTCCGGACCGGCCAGCACGCCAAATCCTGGTGGGAGCGGCAACCTATGGAACGGTCCACCGAGGCCGACGACCACTACGGGTGCGCTCACCGCCCTAGCCAGGACCGCACCGAGAGCCGGGTCAACCAGCGCTGCCGCTGCCTGTGGCCGCACAGCGAGCACGACGTGGTCGGCGCGAATTGTCTCCGGCCCTTCGACCCGCCACCCGGATCCGTCGTGAATCACTGAGGCAATGTCGAAGCCTCCCCGAAAGCGATCACCGAGAAACGACGCTCCGGCCTGGGCCAGGGCTCCCATCCCCCCTACCGGGAGGTGAGCCGAAGGTCGGGTCATGCCAGCCGGTCGACTACGACGTCGCCTCATCCCGCCACGTACAACGGAGCCCGCTTCGCTTTCCAATGTGGTGAGGGTCGGGAAAGCTGATCGGGCCGACAACAGCTCCGGGTCCCCGGCGAAGACACCGGACGCTGCGAGCCAGGCCAGCATCCTCCCCATCCCGTCACCAAACCGCCGGCGGCAAAAGTGGTCGAGCGACTCATCTTCCGAGCCGGGGCTCGCCCTGACCAGGGGCTCGGCCAGGGCCCGCAGCTTGGAGCCGACCGAGACGATCGGTGCAAGGAGGGCTTTCGGTGTAGAGGGCAGCGGTACGAGCCGGTCCCGGGTAAATACATAGCGAAGCGATGCGGAGGGCTCAACTTTGACCACACCGGCGCCGAGACGATCGAGGATCGGGCTCAGATGGGGGTGGGGCAGCATCAATGTCCCGGCAGCCGCCTCAAGAGAGAAACCGTCGCGGCGGACGGTCCGGATCACTCCACCCGACTCGTGCTCCTTGTCGACCACCACCACGTCCTCGATCCCCGCCTCTATCAGCTCCGACGCGGTGAACAGGCCGGCCAAACCGGCACCGACCACCACCACCCTCACGCCCTGACTGCCTCTACGAACTCGGCCACGTTCTCTGGCGGCGTGTGCTGGTCGATCCCATGACCCAGATTCATGATGTGTCCGGGGCGCCCGGCTACTCGCGAAAGTAGGGCCTTGACCTCCAGGGAGATGGTTGTGGGGTCGGTGAGGAGCACAGCCGGATCCAGATTGCCCTGCACGGCGACTTCGCCGAGCCGAGCCCAGGCTTCCACGATGGGGGTCCTCCAGTCGACGCTGTAACCGGTGGCTCCCACTTTGGCCTGGAGGTCGAGAGTGTGGACAGAACCGGGTGCGAAATAGATGGTGGGTGCGGCGAGGCCGGCCAGACTTGCTCGCGCCGCAGGAACCGCCAACCTTTCGAAGGTGGCCAAATCCAATAAACCTGCCCACGTATCAAAGAGCTGGACCACATGGGCGCCTGCCTCAACCTGCATCCCCAGATACGACCTCATCGCCCGGGCCAGCTTCTCCAACGCCGAGGCGGCTGCAGTCGGGTCGACGCGTAGAGCTGCGCGCATGGCGAGGAAGTCTTTGGAGCCGCCGCCTTCGAGGAGATAAGCGAGAAGTGTGACCGGGGCCCCGGCGAACCCGATCACGGCAGTCTCGGAGGGAACTTCGGTCTCAACACGTCGAATCGTCTCTGCGACGAAACCGACTCGTTCCGTGTCTAGGTCGGGAAGCTCGAGGACTTCGCGGAGAGTGTGTGGCCGAAGCTTGGGACCCGGGTCGAAGATAATCTCGACCCCCATCGCCTGGAGGGGGGTCATGATGTCGGCGAATATCACCGCGCCATCCATCCCAAACCGTCGGACGGGTTGAAGGGTGATCTCGGCAGCTATTTCCGGGGTAGAGACCGCATGTTGGAACGAGTGTCGGGCCCGAAGCTCTCGATACTCCGGCAGGTAGCGTCCGGCTTGACGCATGATCCAAACCGGAGGCCGAGTCAGAGGGCGAAGCCGTAAGGCGTCGACCAGCGGTTGGGTCATCCTGTCTCCCCGATCGCCGTCACCAACACTTCACCGGCTTGGTCGATGAGCGGGCCGTGGGCTCTCATCAGGAACAGCGCCTCAAACGGGGACGGTGGGAGAAGAACCCCGCCCTGGTAGGCGGCATGGAAGAACCGTCCGAACCGGTCACGATCGACGGTGCTCGCCTCGTCCCACGAGCGGACTTCGGTCGGGCCGAAGAAAAGGGTCAGCATGGCGCCGGCCCGTTGCACGGACCCGGCGACATTGTATTCCTTCATCGCCTGGGTGAGTCTGGCCTCCAGATCGGCACCCATATTTTCGAGTTCGTCATAGAGCCCCGGGTTCTCCGTGATGTAGCGGAGCGTGGCGAACCCGGCGGCCACCGCCAGCGGGTTCCCGGCCAGAGTCCCCGCCTGATACACGGGGCCGTCGGGTGCCACCTTCCTCATGAGCTCGGCCCGGCCCCCGTAGACCGCGGCCGGTGTTCCACCGCCCACCACTTTGCCCAAACAGGTCAGATCGGGTGTGACGCCGTATCGCTCCTGGGCGCCACCGCGGGCAACCCGGAAACCAGTCATCACCTCATCGAAGATGAGAAGTGCTCTGCGTTGATCGCACAGATCGCGCAGCCCCTGAAGAAATCCAGCAACTGGTGGCACTACACCCATGTTCCCTGCCACCGGTTCTACGATCACGGCCGCCGCCGTGCCTTGACCGAGGGCTCGCTCCACCGACTCGAGGTCATTGAATCGTGCCAGGTAGGTGTCGGCGACCGTGGCCGCAGGTACGCCCGGACTGTCGGGCTCACCCATGGAGGCGGCGCCACTCCCGGCCTTGACCAGGAATGGGTCGGCGTGACCGTGATAGCAACCCTCGAATTTCACGATCCCGGGCTTACCGGTGGCGGCCCGGGCGACCCGGATGGCCGAGGCGGTGGCCTCCGTGCCGGAACTCACCATTCTCATCACCTCGAGTGAGGGCACCAGCTCGGTGATGAGCTCGGCGAGCTCGACCTCATGGGTGGTGGGCATCCCAAAGGAGGTCCCTCTGCGGGCTGCTTCCTCGACCGCAGCAACAATCGATGGCTCGGCATGACCCAGGATCAGCGCCCCCCACGAGGCGATGAAATCAATCAGAACATCTCCGTCGATCGTGGTGATGTGGGGACCCGAAGCCGAGGCGACGAAGGGAGGAGTGCCTCCGACGGCTTTGAAGGCACGGACCGGAGAGTTGACTCCTCCCGGCATCACATCGACTGCCCGCTCAAACCAGCTGATGGATGCGGAGCTCTCCGGGGACGGGACAGCGCTCAAAATGAGGACAGAGCTCGAGCGGCTCTCGTGGCGAAGTAGGTGAGGGTGATCGACGCTCCGGCCCGGGCAATGGAGGTGAGCGATTCCATCATGACCCGTTCCCCGTCGATCCATCCGTTCTGGGCTGCCGCCTCGATCATCGAGAACTCGCCCGACACCTGATATGCGGCCACCGGGACGTCGGTGCGTGCCCGCACCGCGGAGATCACATCGAGGTAGGGGCCGGCCGGCTTTACCATTACCATGTCGGCGCCCTCCGCGAGATCGAGGGTTACCTCGACCAGCGCCTCACGCAAATTGGGCGGGTCCATCTGGTGGGTGCGGCGGTCTCCAAACGCGGGCGTCGATTCGGCCGCCTCTCGGAAGGGGCCGTAATAGGCACTGGCGTACTTGGCCGAGTATGAGCACAGGGCAAGCTCGTGATGACCCCCGGAGTCGAGTGCAGACCTGATCGCAGCTACTCGCCCGTCCATCATGTCCGAGGGAGCTATGACGTCGGCTCCCGAATCGGCGTATGCCACTGCGGCCTGAGCCAGCAGGGGAAGGGTCTTGTCGTTGTCCACCGTCTCGCCGTCGAGGACACCACAATGCCCGTGGCTGGTGTATTCGCAGAGGCATACATCGGCCCAAACCGTTATGTCTTCGACCTGATCCTTGATCGCCCGGATGGCGGTGGGGACCGGCCCCGTCGGATCCCAGGCTCCGGACCCGGTCTCGTCCTTCGCCGACGGGATCCCAAAGAGAATGACACCGCCTACACCTGCCGACGCCGCCTCCTTCACTATCGGTATCAACTCGTCGACCGACAATTGGGAGTTACCGGGCATGGAGCGTATGGGATTGGCTACGCCACGCCCCGGAACCACAAACAGCGGAAGGACAAACGAGGCAGGATGGAGCCTGGTCTCTGCTACCAGCCGGCGGAGGGCGGCAGTCCGTCGCAGTCGCCGGTTTCGTGTTGTGGGAAATTCACTCACGCGAGACTCCTCTCTCTCAAGTAATCCTCCAGGATTGTGACAAGCGCTTCGTAATCGGGGCGATCCGGGATCACGTGGGCCTCATAGCCGTGTTCGGCCAGCGCCTGTCCCGTCGTCTTCCCGATGACGGCCAGCACCAAGTCGTCGAGCCCACGGGATCGACGCCACCCTGTTATCGCCGATGGGGACCCGAAAATAACGACCTCGACGGGGTCGAGACCGGGGGCAACGGGGCGGGTCTCATAGACCTGTATTGCCGAGACGCGGGCGTCTGCCTTCTCCAAAATCTCGATGGTGGAAGGCTCTGTTCCGGCCGCATGGGGGAAGACCACGGATCTTCCTGCCACCATCGGCGCCAACCTTGCTGTCAGCTCGCCGGCTCCAGAGTGGCCGGCCATCTCCACGCTGCCCTTGGCAGCTTCGACCGCGGCGGCGGCTGAAGCCCCAACGGCGGCCACCGGAACATCAGGCATCCCACCCGAGGGCCATGTAAGTTGTACCGCTCTCGAGGACGTGATCATGATCCAGTCGGCATCCGCCGATGTCGACCGAACCTCATCCAGAACGCTCTCGGGAGCTGCGATCACTTCGATACAGGGGAGGACGACCGGCTCCAGTTGACGGGCGATCAGCTTTTCCCGAATGGTCGAGGCCCGGTCAGGCGTGGTAGTGACGGCGACCCGGCTCACGATCACAGGCCCAAGACGGATTGCAGACGGTGAGCCACCGCAACGGGCTCGGTGGCTTCGGCCTCCCCGTAACGAGCCCCACGCTCATCCTGGACGAAACCAGTAAGCCGGATCTTCGACCCGTCGATCAGTCCGAGGGCCCCCAGGGCCGAGCGACATCCGGCACGGGTGTTGACAAGCAGGGCCCGCTCCGCCTCGACGGCGCGCCTGGTCGCAGGGTCGTCGATGCTCAGGGCCATCGTAGCCGCCGCGCTCCCCACCCTGGCCTCCACGGCGAGGGCCGCCTGGGCCGGCGCCGGGACCATCTCTTTGAGATCAAAGCGGTAACCGATCTCGGCCTCGCGGCCCAGCCGGCGCAGACCCGCTTCAGCCAGGATCACCGCGTCGAACTCGCCCGAGCTCACCATTTCCAGCCTGGTGTCGACATTGCCCCGAACGTCTTCGATCTCAACGTCGGGGCGCAACCTCGCCATCTGAGCTGCACGACGGGGGCTACCGGTACCCACCCGGGCTCCGGATGGGAGCGAATCGAGATCCTGTCCGCATAGGACATCCCATGGCTCCTCACGTCGGGGATAGATTGCGACCAGATCCGGAGGCCCCTCCACCGGGAGGTCCTTGCAGGAGTGAACCGCCAGGTCGGCTCTCCCCTCGAGGACCGCCTGCTGGACGGCGCGGACAAACGCCCCCACCTCGGAAAGGACCGTCACACGAGAGGTTCGATCATCGTCGCCGGTCGTGCTCACTTCGACCAGAGACACTT
>JAUXJL010000062.1 GCA_030624805.1 Acidimicrobiia bacterium | reverse complement strand
TATGTTTATTCCCAGACCCAGAAATCGAGGAGGTCTAAGTTCCGACTCGTCTTGAGCCCGCCTGCTGCTTGGGGCTGAGTCCTGAGCGCCAGAGACAGCCCGAGCTTACGAGCCCCTGGGGTATCTAGGCCCGATGCTTTGACTCGACCGGCGGCTCATCGAAGTATTCGGGACGAAGAGCAAACTCCCGATCACCAATCCAGGACGACATCCTCGTGGCCAAGGCATCGATATTCTCGGCGCTACATCCATCGCTCGTCCAGGTGACCATGTCCTCATCCAGGACAACAACGGCCGGAACGGTTTCGATCTCGAAGATAGCCGACGCCTGGTACGGCCGATCGTCAATGACAACCGGGAGCTTGATTCCAATCTGTTTCAAATACTTGGCTGTGTCTTCGATGGTCTCCTGCGATACCCCGATCACGGTCAGTCCTTTGGCGATCCGACCAAGGCCGGCCGCCAGGCCGAGCACTCCCTCGCACCGACGACAGTCGCCGCGGAAAAAGACGAGCATCGTCGGCCCCTGGAAGAACACTGGCAGCGGAGCAGGCCCCTTGCCGTCGTACACATCGACCTCCGGGACCCGGGTACCTGCGGCGATCACAGTCCGGCCAGAAAGTCGTCTTCCCCGGCGTCGGGTGTTGGTCCGCCGAACTCAGCCACCAGGTCGGTGTAGCCGCGTTCCTCGAGCTCCTCGGCCAGCTCAGGCCCGCCCGATTGCACGATCGCTCCGGCCACCATCACATGCACTCGATCGGGCTTGAGGTATTGGAGAATGCGGTTGTAGTGAGTGATGAGCAACACGCCGATATCGGGCCCCCGCATCCGTTCAACCGCTTCGGCCACCTCCCGCACCGCGTCGACATCGAGGCCCGAATCGATCTCGTCGAGTACGGCGACGCTTGGCGCCAGTACCGCCAACTGAAAAATCTCCGACCGCTTCTTCTCGCCACCAGACAGACCCCCGTTTACCGGTCTATCGAGGAACCGGGTCGCATCGAGCCGGTCCGCGGCCTCGGAAACCCGGGCTCGGATCGCGTCGCCATCATCGCGCTGGTCGGCAAGCTCCTCGAACAGATCGCGCAAGGTAATGCCGGGAATCTCGGTGGGGTACTGGAAGGCTTCGGACAGGCCCATCCGGGCACGGGTCTCAACATCCTCCCCCAGCAACTCGCGGCCTGCCACGAGAGCCGACCCAGTCGTCGAGTACCCGGGCTTGCCCATCAATGCATGGCACAGCGTCGACTTGCCCGAGCCGTTTGGGCCCATCAAGACATGCAACTCGCCGAAGCCGACCTCTAGGTCGAGGCCCCTTAGAATCTCAATCGAGCCGATGGAGGCTCGCAAATTCCGCACCTCCAATGCAAGGCTCACGATTCCTCCTCAACCGGTTCGACCTCGAGGAACACCTCGCCGTCTACGAGCTCGACCACATAGGTGGGCACCGGACGTGTAGCTGGAAGTGAGTCCGGCTCGCCGGTCACGATGTTGAACTCGGAACCGTGGCGAGGACACTCAACGTCGAGATCGAATAGCTCGCCCTCCGCCAGCGACGCCTCGGCATGGCTGCATCGATCACCGATCGCGTAGGCCGCATCACCGATCCGGAAGAGGGCAATGCGGTGGCCGGCGGTCTCCACTCGTACACCTCGTCCATCTGGGAGATCACCGAGCTTGCCAACGCTCACCCTCACGTCCGACCCTCATCCTGGGCTCGGACGTATTTCTCGTTGACCGCAGCCCGAATCGGATCGGCCAGCTGCTGATGTGGCAGCCGAGCTATCGCCTCTTCAAAGAACCCGCGCACTTGCAGGCGATCGGCGTGCAACCGATCGAGACCACGGCTCATCAGGTAGTAGCGCTGGTCGGCGTCAAGGGGGCCTACCGTCGAGGCATGGCCGCACTTGACATCGTTGGCGAGAATTTCGAGATTTGGCACCGACTCTGCTCCGGCCTCGTCGCTGAGTACCAGGTTGCGGTTGGTCTGATAGGCGTTAACGCGCTGCGCCTCCGCCTCGATTCGAATGAGGCCGGTGAACACCGAATGCGAGGCGTCCTCAACGGCCCCCTTCAAGAACATGTTGGAGGTTGTGTGAGGCGCACGGTGGTTGATGAAAGCCCGGTAGTCGAGCACCTGGTCGGCTTCGCCGAAGTAGAGGCCGGTTATCTCGGAGTGGGCGCCGGGGCCGTCGATGTCCACGAAAAAGTGGAGCCGACCGAGTGCGGCACCAATCCCGGCTTCACCATGGTGGAGATGGGCGTCGCGACCCAGGACCACCCGCTGCTGGCCGATCGCGGTGGTGTCGGTGCCCCACGCCTGCACTGTGGTTAGTTTGAGCCGGGCGTTGTCACCGACTGTCGCCTGCAGATGAGGCACGACGTGGAAAACACCTTCATCGGGCGAGCGATACAGGATGATTACGGACAGTTCGGACTGACGTTCGGCCACGAGGACGATACGAGGTAGAGACAGCGTTCCCGGCGTCACGGCCTGAACATCAACGACAACAGGGCCGGACGCGACCGACCCTTGGGCGGCGTGCACCATGAGGCCGTCGCCACCGAACCCGTAGCTGGCAGCCGAGAATCGATCGAGATCGGCCGGGATGGCAGCATCGGCCGCCCCGGCCAAGAGCAACGGATCTGCATCGGCGATCCGACTGATAGTGATGCCATCGGCAGGCTCCACGACGACAACGCTGCCGTCCACGATGGTGGCTCGGCCGAGCCCGTCAACGTCGTAGGGACCTGGCGTCATAGGCGCACCAGGCTTGTCGGCCAGCCCGAGGTCGGCCAGATCGAAGTCGAGGTCGATGTAGCGCCACTCCTCCTCGACGGAGGTCGGCATCGGAAGCCGTTGAAATGCTTCCAGGCCTTGCCGGCGGAGATCGGTCAGCCAGGGAATCTCTGAATCGGCGCGCGCGTCGACGGAATCAACAGTCAGGGGTCTCACGACGCCTCAGGATATTGGAGTCGGCGACCCATACCAAGGGACATTTGGTTCAGGCGAGCAGTTGGTTCGCTCGCGTGAAGATGCCGTCGAACATCTCTTCGGTGAGGCGTCCGGTGAAGGTGTTCTGCTGGCTCGGGTGATAGCTGGCTATGACAACCGGCCCGTCTTGGACCGCGACTTCCACACCATGGCCAAAGCGCGGCTTCGGCCGGGGAGTTCGAGTGCCGAACCGGCGCAGCACCTGGTTATAGGACAGCTGACCCAGCGCTACGAGCACCTCCACCGAACTGAGGAGGTCGAGCTCTCGTCCCAGCCAGTCTCCACAGGCATCCCGCTCCCCGACAGTCGGCTTGTTGGCGGGTGGAGCGCAATGGACCATTGACGTCACGAAGCAGTCTGTCAATTTCAAGCCGTCGTTCCGGTCGTCGGCGTTCGGCTGATTGGCGAAGCCGGCTCGAAACAGTGCTCGGTACAGCCATTCACCCGAACGGTCGCCTGTGAACATGCGTCCGGTCCGGTTCGCTCCATGTGCGGCCGGCGCCAGCCCAACTAATACCAGCCGGGCAGCCGGGTCACCAAAGCCAGGCACGGGTCGTCCCCAGTACTCCCAGTCTCGGAATGATGCCCGTTTCGAGTCGGCCACTTCTTCCCGCCAGGCCACCAAGCGCGGACAGCGACGACATCGGATGAGCTCGCTGTTGAGCTGTTCAATGGTCACGGGTCCGGGTCGAGCGCTTCTTCGGTAAAGCTGCTGCCGGCGTTCCACAGGATCCAGCCAAGGTCGCGCTGCTCGACAGCGTCGATCTGGCTGCGCACCTCGGCCTCGCCGTACGGATCGCCGCATCCGAATGTAAAATCCTGAATCCACGGCCGGACGATGGCAGGACCGTTAATCCGAGGCAACCCGTCGTCGAGGGCGCTGGCAACAACGAAGCCGGGATTGGAATTGGGGCATTCGAAACCGAACCATCCAGTCGAGTAGTGACTGGGGTAGATCATCGGGCTGATCACGTCAACGGACCCGGCCAGCTCCTCCACCCGCTGCCCGAGACCCTGGTCACCGCTGGCGCTCAAGATGACCGCAAACACGTCGGCGGCAACTGCGCAACCGAGGGGGTTGAGTTGCGACCGGGCCTCCGAGAGGAAGGCGCTGATGGTGCTGACGCGACCCGACTGGTCGGCCGGACCGTCGAAGACCGCACGATCGACCGGCCCATCAGTCGGGAACCGCACGTAGTCAAACTGGATTTCGTTGAAACCCAGCTCACACGCCTCCACCGCCAGTGCGAGCGGATACTCCCACGAGTCATGGTTGGTGGCGTCCATAAAAGCCTGGCCGCCGCCGGTAGTCCACGCTTCGTTGGTTCCTGAGTCCCATACCGCGAGTTCTGGGAAGGCGGCCCCCATGAACCGATCCTGGAATGTCACGATCCTGGTGATGGCATACAGGTCGCGGTCGTGGAGATCTGCCACTGCGTTGCGCGGATCGTACATAACGGTCACGGCCCCGATGTCATGGGCGGTGGCAACCGATGTGGCGTGGAACACCCGACCCGACTCGTCTTTGATGTCCACGACGATGGCGTTTATCTCCGTCGCCTCTGCTACCGCCAGCAACTCAGCCCACCGCTCGGCATTTCCCACCACCGGACCGCTGGCCCTGATAGACCGAATAACACGCGGCTCGAGAGCGAGGGCGACCTCGGAGGCTTCTCCGTCCCATTCCAAGGAGGCGTCGTCGTAGGAAGCCTTCTCGACGGTGACGGTTCCGGCGATGGCCCGCCGGATGATAAAATCTCCGGCGAAGTCGGTAAACACGCCTTGTTCTCCGAGTGTCACGAGTGCGCCGGGCAACCCGTACCCATCGGCCGTTCGAACCACGCCCGCCAGGATGACCGGCTCCAACTCCAGGTGAACGACGCGGGTGTCGGGAAGCTCGAGCACCTCGACCGATCCTGGGTAGAAGCCCGCGGCCTCGGCGCTAATGGTGAGCGGCTGGCGGGGCCACTCGGATGAGGCCCGTCCTCCCTCGTCGGTGTCGGCCCGGTCGAGTGAGCCAAACGACACGGCCGCGGCCGTGACCGGGACACCGGCCGTATCGATAACGACCACCTCGATCTCGGGAATGGCCGGCGCCGGTGGCACGCCCTCGCCCACCACGACCAGCGACGGACCCGAACAGGCCGTTAGGACCAGCCCGAACAGAAGCAGCAACCTTCGCATAAGGCGCATAGTCTGGCCCGCCAGGGTCGCTAGTCAAGACGGCCGCAAACAGAAGGAGCCACCACGTGGGGGTAGAGCTACCCGGCAAGTTGAAGGAACTCATCGACGAAACCAACATGGCGTCCCTGGCCACCGTCATGAGTGACGGATCTCCGCACGTTTCCACAATGTGGGTAGGCCGGCGGGGGGACATCTTATTGATGAACACGGCCGATGGCCGGATCAAGGTCGACAACATTCGGCGGGACCCGAGGGTGGCTGTATCGATCTATCGGGAGTCGCAGCCCTATCAGACCGCGCTGATTCGGGGCCGCGTGACGCTACTGACCGAAGAAGGTGGAGTGGCCGGCATCAACGAACTGGCCCAAAAGTACCTGGGTACCGACTACGAATGGCTCCAGCCCGGCGATGTGCGTCTCCGACTTGAAATCGAGCCCGAGTCCGTTTCCACCTGGGGGGTTTAAATCACTCCCGACCGCGCTGACACCTGCGAAAACTGACTATTGGGTTCCGCGGGCTTGCTCACACCGCCAAACTCGTGATAGCGTGATAACACGGCGTTAGGGGGGCACGGAGTAACCCAGCCGAAGGGAGGAGTGCGTGGCCAGACGGCCCAAGGAGACGCCATCGCTGGCCGACGGCGTCGGCAAGTATCTCGAAGAAGTCTCCTCGCACGATCTACTCGACGCCGACGACGAAGTTCGCCTAGCCCGTGCCATCGAACGCGGCCGTAAAGCCCAGCACCGCCTCGATCTAGAACCAAAGCTGACCGCGGCCGAACGTGCCCAGCTGTTCCGGGACACACACGCCGCCGACGAGGCAAAAATGGAGTTCATTCGTTCCAACCTCCGGCTCGTCGTGTCGATCGCCAAGCGGTATTCAGGGCGGGGTCTCGACCTTCTCGACCTCATCCAGGAGGGCAACCTCGGCCTGATCCGAGCCGTAGAGAAATTCGACTGGAGGAAAGGATTCAAGTTCTCGACCTACGCCACCTGGTGGATCCGCCAGGCGATCACCCGGGGCCTCGGGAACCAGGCAAGAACCATCCGGCTCCCGGTGCATATGGTCGACGTTGTGCGCACGGTGAAGGAATGCGTGGTGATTCTGAACCAGCAACTCCGCAGGCCCCCAACCATCGAGGAGATAGCAGTCATGAGTGGCCTCGATGTCGAGCGGGTAACCGCCGCGCTCGAGGCTCCCAGCGACACCGTGTCGCTTGATCGCCCGGTCGGCCCAGACAGCGAAGCGGAATTAGGCGACTTCGTAGAGGATCTTGACGCACCCGATCCGTTCATGGTGGCCGTCTCGGAAGCTCGCACCGGCCACTTAGTGAAGGCCCTCACTGTCCTGGAGCCAAACGAGCGAGAAATCATCCGGCTCCGGTATGGTCTCGACGGCGATTCTCCGCGCACTCTTTCAGACGTCGGGAAAGCGTTCGGCCTCACCCGGGAGCGAGTCCGCCAAATCGAAGGACGCGCCCTGTCCAAGCTGCGCCATCCATCGTGTGCGGTCGAATTAGAAGCCCTGATCTAGGACGCTGCCAACTGGTTGGCGCCCCGCCGTCTTCTAGAACAGCCTCAAGAAATTGGACTCGATCCCCCGCAGCTCGTCGTAGTCCACTTCCTGCCACTCGATCTCCCGATCCGTCGCCAGCGCCCGGGCTTGCGGCGTGACGTCGAGAGCGACAAACATGCCCCGCACTGAATCGAACCGGGTATCGCGGCGCAGGAAATCGAGATACCGGCTGAGCTGCTCCACACCGTCAATGCTGCCCTTGCGTTTGATCTCGACTGCCACGGCGCCGCCGTCGGCGGCCCGACACAGCAGGTCGACCGGGCCGATGATTGTGGGATATTCTCGACGCACAAGCGTGAGCCCCTCCTCGAGGACCTCGACCCGCTCGGCCAGGAGTTTCTGCAGTTGGGCCTCAACGCCGTCCTTTTCGAGGCCGGGATCCTGTCCTAGTTCATAGCTGGTATCGGAGTGGACGACATGGAGCGTGATGGTGAGCCTTTCCCCTTTTGGATTGGTCACGATCCAGCGACTCTCCTCCTCGATGAGCGTGTTGGGAGCGTTCATCCAGTTGAGCGGCTTGTAGGCGCCCCCGTCGGCGTGAATGGCGACGCACCCATCCGCCTTCAACATGATGAGTCTGGCGGCTTCGGGGAGATGGGCAGACAGCCGACCTTCGTAGTCGACGCTGCAGTCGGCGATGACAATACGCATGGCAGCCGACTGTAGAAACATCCACCGGCCAGTTACAAGCTCGGTAGTCAGCTCGAGCAACTTCTACGCCGCCCGCACCCGTTTCAAATCACCGATGGGACGAGGCTCAGACGAGCATCGTTACGGAACCAACCACAGTTTGAGGCTCAGGGCGGAGGCGGGTCTACCCAACGCTCCCGATCATCTGGAGCTCGATGAGGCGGTTGAGCTCAACGGCGTACTCCATAGGGAGCTCCTTGACGATCGGCTCGACGAAACCGGCCACGATCATGGTGGTGGCCTCTTCCTCGGAGAGACCGCGGCTCATCAGGTAGAAGAGCTGATTGTCGCCCACCTTGGAGATGGTGGCCTCATGCCCGATCTGGGCGTCGGCCTCTTCGATCTCCATGTAGGGGTAGGTGTCCGAACGCGAGTCCTCATCGAGGATGAGCGCGTCACAGCGAACGAATGACTTCACCCCCTCGGCGCCGTCCTCCACTCGGACCAGGCCGCGATAACCGGCGCGGCCCCCGTCCTTGGAGATCGACTTCGAAGTGATGAGCGAGGTTGTGTTCGGCGCGGCGTGCACGATCTTGGCACCGGCATCCTGATGCTGGCCGTCGCCGGCGAAGGCCACCGAGAGCACTTCACCATGGGCGCCTTCGTCCATCAGCCATACCGCCGGGTACTTCATCGTGAGCTTGGAGCCGAGGTTGCCGTCGACCCATTCCATCGTGGCGTTCTTGTAGGCGGCAGCTCGTTTGGTAACGAGGTTGTAGACGTTGTTTGACCAGTTCTGAATGGTCGTGTACCGACAGCGACCACCCTCCTTGATGACTATCTCAACCACGGCGGAATGCAGCGAATCGCTTGTCCACACCGGAGCCGAACAGCCCTCGACGTAATGCACGTAGGCGCCTTCATCGACGATGATGAGCGTGCGCTCGAACTGACCCATGTTCTCGGCGTTGATCCGGAAGTAGGCCTGGAGCGGCTGGTCGACATGCACCCCGGGAGGCACGTAGATGAACGACCCACCCGACCACACCGCCGAGTTGAGGGCGGCGAATTTGTTGTCGTTCGGGGGGATGATCGTCCCGAAGTACTCCTGAACCATCTCGGGGTACTCGCGGACCGCGGTGTCTGTGTCGCTGAACAGGACGCCCATCTCCTCGAGATCCTCGCGGTTCTTGTGGTAGACGACCTCCGACTCGTACTGGGCGGTAACACCCGCCAGGTACTTGCGCTCGGCCTCGGGGATGCCGAGCTTCTCGTAAGTCTCTTTGATGGAGTCGGGAACCATGTCCCAGTCGTTGGCCTGGCCCTCGGTCGGCTTGATGTAGTAGTAGATGTCGTCGAAGTCGATGTCGTCGAGAGCGCCGCCGCCGCCCCAGGTCGGGACAGGCTTGCGAAGGAACCGGGCGTAGGCCTTGAGCCGGAAGTTGAGCATCCACTCCGGTTCTTTCTTCATGGCAGAGATCTCGCGAATGATTTCCTCGTTCAAGCCTTTCTTGGGCTTGAAGACGTACTCATCCTCGTCGTCGTGCCAGCCGAGCTGGTACGCGCCAAGATCCATATCAACCGTTGCCATTTGGGGCCTTTCTTGTCACCTAGCCAACACCATTATGCCGCACCTCGTGCCTCTAGCGAAGGGATTCGTCAGTGTCCAGTAGCCAGTCGTCGATCTCTCGTGCGGTCAAGAAAGCATTCGGGGGCAGCAGGCATCAGGCGCCCTCAGCCTCCCACGAAACCGAAGCAGGGCTGCTCCCCGAGGACACCCAAAAACTCAGGTCCCTG
>JAUXJL010000081.1 GCA_030624805.1 Acidimicrobiia bacterium | reverse complement strand
CGCCCGTGCATAACGCGCCGCCTGGGTGCCCCGGGCACACCAATTTGATAGGTCAGCTCGTTTGGCTCTCGGAGGCCTCCGCAAGTCACGCCGCCGTTCTCTCACTCATACTTCCCCCAGTTGGGTGAAGTTGCTTCCCGGCTGGAGCACGTAGCCGGCAGAGCAAGAACCTGGAGTATGTTCTGATTCTCTGGTCGGATCGCTTGCGGAGTGTGGCCCGCGTATGAATGCGTTAGCTAGCCGCGGCCTTCGGAAAGCGGAGTTGTCCGGAAAGACGTCTCTTGTTAGGCACCCAGCCCGTCGGCGAGGAGCATTTCCATGTTCATGGACATATCGAATGTCATCGTCCCATCCCCGTCCGGGGTGCCCATATCTATCGACCCGGTCATGAGTGCATCGGTTGAAGTCCACACGACCCTTCCATCAGTGGGGTCGAAGTACGTGGTTCCAACGATCTTGTCGTAGCTGAACCGCATCGCCATTTCCATGCCGTCGAACATCTCGCTTTGGGCCAGGGCCAGGTCATTTGGATCCATGCCCATGGCAGCTAGTGAAGCTGTATCCATATCCATCATGGCCTCCATCATCTCCAGCAGATCGATCTCTATGTCCTGGATAGTCGAGCTCGACACGATGATCAGAACGGTGCGTCCGTTGAAGTCACGCTCGCCGGTAATCCAATAGTGGGTGCTGGCGTCCATGGACCCGAGCAACGGGACCTCCTGGGAGTTGTCGACGGTCCACTCGGCACCGACTCCGACACCCTCAGACGGCATTTCCGGCCCGAACATGCTCGTCAGGCTCATCCCGGTGGGATCGGAGAATCCGCCACTTCCGAATCCAGACAGGAAGTCGGTTGGCATTGCAGTGTCTCCGTATCGCAACTCGAGCACCTCGCCGCTCTCCGATACGACCACAGTGATCTCAGGAAGGGCAGACTGCTCGCCGAGCTCGGCCATGTCGGCAGAGCTGAGCTGGTTCGCCATCGACTGGCCATCAACGGTGAAGTGGCTGAGGTCAAAGTCGCTGAAACTCGATCGCATGGTCAGCTCTACTGAACCAGGCTGAGGGCCTGACTTGATGTCGTATTCGATCTCACCGCCCATTGACATACCCATTGACATGTCTCCTGATCCTCCCAAGCCTGGGAAGTCCATGGCGGCGTTCATCGTCATGTCCATCACCATCCCGTAGACCACACTCGAGTCAGGCTGGTGGTCGTAGGAAAGGACCTGAAGGGCCGCCTGGTCTCCCTGGGTGATGAGGCCGAATTGTCGGTCTACGACCGGCGATTCGCTGCCACAGGCAGCCGCGATCAGTGTCAAGACAAGTGCAATGGCAAATTTCCTCGAACGCATTTCTCACCTTGTTGGCGGGTTTGTAGAGGTATCGGCCACTCTGAGTGGTGACTTGAACGCAAAGGGCAACCCTTCGGGTTGCTTGGCAGTTGCTTCGCAACTGCGGGGGCAACACTTCGGTTGCTGGGGCGACCCTTCGGTCGCTGGGGCAAGCCTTCGGGTTGCTTGGCAGTTGCGCGACTGCTGGGTGGTCATACATGTGGGGTACGGCCGGCTCGGCCCCCGTCGACGAAGTATGGGAATAGGCGGACGAGACCAAAACCCGGTTGAAGACGCTTGGGCAGCGTTGGCGGTTCGTGCCCCGTCCCGGGTCAAAGCTGGCGCGTCGCCTCCGCCCGGTCGGCATCGGCTCCGTTGGCTACCCTCGGCCGATGGAACCGGATCCGTTCCTCCTCGCCGCTATTCAGGAAGCTCGTGTTGGGCTGTCCGAAGGAGGTATTCCTATCGGCTCGGTCCTGGTCATTGGCGGCGAAATAGTCGGAAAGGGCCACAACCGCCGGGTTCAGAAAGGCAGTGCGACCCTGCATGCCGAGATGGACTGCCTGGAGAATGCCGGTCGGCTATCGGCCGATGCCTATCGCCGATCGACCTTGTACTCCACCTTGTCACCGTGTGACATGTGCAGTGGCGCCGCCCTCCTCTACGAGATACCCCGCATTGTGGTTGGGGAAAACCGGACGTTTCAGGGCCCGGAGGATTACGTCAGGTCGCGGGGTGTGGCGCTGGAGGTCCTCGACGACACCGAATGTGTCTCGCTCATGACCGACTTCATAACAGCCAGACCTGAGCTATGGAACGAGGACATCGGAGTCTGACGTGGGGAGGTGTTCGCCGTCCACGGTTGCACCTACGACCAGGCCGGCTGAGAGGAGCACGAGGTTCTTGATGACAAACTCACCCTCGGTGGTGAGTTTGAAGACATTCCCCTCCTGGAACGCCACATCGGGTTGCACGATCAGCACAAGGAACGTGCCGGCCATTTGGGCTAGGAAAAGCGGCAGAACCAACCGCAACCCGCGGCGTGTTAGGAGCGCAAGCCCAACGCTGATCTCCACCCACCCGAGCAAGGGCACGAACCAATCCGGGTCCACCCAGTACACGGTTTCTGCCACCAACTCAGTCACCGGCGTGATATCGAGGACCTTGAGGGCGCCGAACCACACAAACACCACGCCGAGGGAGATTCGAAGCAGCGGAATCGACCATTGCCGGAGCAACGCCAAGACCTTCCGATCCAACTGTTGGTAGTCCATTTCCCTGAGGCTACGAACGCACGGGACCTACCTATCGGAGATTCTCATCATCGGCTCAGCTCCCGTTCGAGCGGGGTCCGAAAGCGCGGGGTCACGACCGTCCCACCCAGCCAGCCGGTGAGCTCGTCGGCCCTGGCTGCCACTGCCTCCGATGCGCACTTGTCGACTCTCTCGAGGAAGTGGGTCTTCACCTGTCCGTCTTGGTTTTGTCCCCAGCCACCCACGATTCGCCCATCGACCCAGATCGTGGGCCCAACATTCCCGTTGCGGTCGAATAGGGCGTCCCCGTGATCGCCCAGATACCAGGTCCGTTCCTTCCAACCCATCGGGGCGGAATCCAATCCCGGTAGCAATGCGACCGCTCGTCCGGCCGGCTCGGTCGCGCCGGTGTCTCCCCGGGCTATCCATCCCTCGCCGCCCCCATCCAGCCCAACCGCAACTGCACCTGCAGACTCGATTGCCGCGGTGGCATGCTGAGCCCCCCAGCCAGACCACCACCGGATATCGGACATCGTGGCCGGACCGTGCGAAGCCAGGTAGTGGTCGAGAAGGCGGTGCCGGCCGACCACGGGGTCGATGGTTTCGAGCGGCCCGGAGAACCAAGACGGTGTAGCCGCCCAGTGGTATTGGCTCGAACGCCAGGTCCCGGCCGGCTCGGCGCGCACCAGCTTCCGTTCCATGGCGAGCACATACAGAAGCCGGCTCGAAATGGGCACACGACCGGACCACTTGCCCGACCCAACGTTGATCTTTGCTCCGAGGCCGGGTATTGCCGCCGCCAGATCAGAAGTCCGATGGGTCCCACCGTCTGCCAGGATCGCCATAACACCTTCTTCGAGGTTTGCCAGGAGGCTCGGCGCCTTGGTGTCGGCCCCGTCGTCCGAGAGCCATCCTTCGAGACGACTCCGCTCACGCCTGGCAATGGTGCTGCCCACGGCGGCATCAAACATGGCGGCATCTTCGAATGTGACGACAAACAGTGTGCGTCGCATGGCGTGGAGTCGCCAGAGCGTACGCTCCTCGTAGAGGGCCGACTCGAGATCGGAACGTGAGAAGCCCTCAACCCGAGCCCAGGCTGCCAGGAAGGGCGACGCCGGGTCGCTCGAGTGCAGGGCTATGTCGTCGACACAATCCGGGACTGTCACAGCGCTGCGATTGAGGTGGTGGCGTGTCACGAGGCGAGCGCGGCGCTCGCCGTCGGTGATGTGATTCCGCATGGCACGCACGCTACCTCCGGGCCGTTGTCGGGCGCTCTGGACCGTTCGGGGATTACCGGCCCGACCCGGTCAGCGCGAGACTTGGGAGAAGACTCAGGAGACCTCCGTGGCCGAATACCCCGCTGACCTTGAATTCGACGTCGCGCTCAAAGACGGTGGCACAGCCCGGCTGCGACCGATTCGACCAGACGACTCCGAGGCGCTCGACGCCATGTTCACGCGTTTGAGTGCTGAAGCTGTCTATCACCGGTTCTTCCGGGCCAAGACCCGGCTCACTCCTGCGGAGCTCGAGTACTTCACGCATGTCGACTACGCCGATCGGATGGCCTTCGTCATGCAGCACAAGGATGAGATCATCGGGGTGGGCAGGTACGACCGGAGCGCCGGCGAGGACGATGACGTCGCTGAGGTGGCCTTCGCGGTCGACGATAGCCATCAGGGCCGCGGCATCGGCACGCAGCTCCTTCAACATCTCACCTATTTCGCCCGTGGACAAGGAATAGTCGGCTTCACCGCCTGGGTGCTTCCAGACAACTATCCGATGATGCGAGTGTTCCGCAATTCGGGCTACACCCTGCGACGTCATGTCAGCGAAGGCGTCTATCTCGTTGAGTTCCCAACTCAGGAAACCCCTGAGTCACGGGAAGCCGAAGGCGACAGGGAAAAACGTGCCATTGCAACTTCGCTCCTGCCCATCTTCTACCCCCGGTCGGTGGCCGTCATCGGAGCGAGTCGCAACCCGGCCTCGATCGGTGGCCGGTTGTTCCACAACCTGCTCGAGGAGTCCTTTGCAGGCGCAGTGTTCCCGGTCAATCCTTCTGCTCCTGCTGTCAACGGTGTGCGGGCCTACCCATCTGTTCTTGATATTCCCGACCCGGTCGACCTCGCCTTCATCGTTGTGCCGAAGCAACATGTCATGGCCGCCGTTCACCAGTGTGCTGAGAAGGGCGTACGGGGTCTGGTCGTCATAACCGCCGGGTTCTCGGAGGTGGGTGGCGACGGCGATGCCATGGAGGCTGAGCTGTTGGCCGCAGTTCGCAATGCCGATATGCGGATGGTGGGCCCTAACTGCATGGGCGTCCTCAACACCGATCCGTCCGTCAAGCTGAATGGAACCTTCGCCCCTCTGTATCCGCCCGCCGGCAACGTAGCGATGTCCAGCCAGAGTGGAGCGCTTGGCATCGCCATACTCGACTACGCGAGTGACCTGAACATCGGCATTTCCACCTTCGTCTCGGTGGGCAACAAGTCGGATGTTTCAGGCAACGATCTGTTGCTGTACTGGGAAGACGATCCGGCCACAGACGTGATCCTGCTCTATCTTGAATCTTTCGGAAACCCGCGTCGGTTCTCCCGGCTCGCTCGCCGCATCGGGCGTAAGAAGCCAATTGTGGCTGTCAAGTCGGGGCGGACCGCCGCCGGGACCCGAGCAGCCAGCAGCCACACTGGAGCGCTCGCCAGCGCCGATGTTGCGGTCGACGCCCTGTTCAGACAGGCGGGTGTCATCCGGACTCACGACCTCGATGAGCTGTTCGACATCACTGCGTTGCTCGCCAATCAACCCGTGCCGGATGGACGACGAGTAGCGGTGCTGACGAACGCTGGTGGCCCCGGCATTCTTCTCGCTGATGCCCTCGAGTCGACCGGTCTGAGGCTGCCGGTGTTCTCCGAGGATCTTCAGAAGAAACTTGCCGGCCACCTCAGTGCCGAAGCGGCAGTTCGGAATCCTGTCGATATGGTGGCGTCGGCCGGCCCCGATGAGTACCGGGCCTGTTTGGCCGACCTGCTCGATAGCGACGAGATCGACGCCGTCATCGTTGTATACATTCCGGCGGCTCCCACGGGCACCCCCGAGACGGCGGGAGCGATACGAGATGCCAGCCTCAACAATCAGGGCCGCAAAACGCTGCTCTCGGTGTTCATGAGGTCGGAAGGCCCACCCGATGAGCTGCACAGCGATCAGTACCGGGTACCGGTCTATCGGTTCCCGGAGTCGGCCGCCCGAGCACTTGCTCGAGCTGCGACTTACGGCGAATGGCTCAAAAGACCGACCGGATCGGTGCGGGAATTCGCGGGTCTCGAGGTCGATCGGGCCCGTTCGACCATCGAAGCGTTCCTCAGCCGGACCGGCCCCGAAGGAGGATGGCTCGAGCCCGATGATGTTGCCGAAGTCCTGAGCGGGTTCGGGCTTCAACTTCCCCGCTCGAAGGTGGCTTCAACGGCGGATGAGGCCGTTTCGATCGCTGAGACGTTCGGAGGGCCGGTCGTCCTCAAAGTGGTTTCCGACTCGGCCCTCCACAAGTCCGATGTTGGGGGTATCGCACTCAATCTCAACACGGAGGAGGAGGTGCGCGAAGGGTTTGACCGTGTCACTGCGGTCGTTGCCGATGCCGACGGGGCGCTGGTACAGGAATTCGTAGGTGGGGGCCACGAGGTAATCGTGGGGATGACGGAGGACCCATCATTTGGACCACTGGTAGTGTTTGGCCTCGGTGGCATCTTCGTTGAGCTCATCGGTGATGCCAGCTTCCGGATCCATCCCATTACCGATCTGGATGCCCATGACATGATCCGGGAAGTCAAAGCCGCCAAGTTACTTGACGGATACCGGGGACAGCCCCCCGGAGATGTTCCAGCGCTCGAAGAAGCGATCCTCAGGGTGTCGGCGCTCATCGACGCGGTGCCGGAAATAGTCGAGATGGATCTCAACCCGGTGAAGGTGCTCGAGCCGGGATCGGGTGTGCGAGCCGTCGACGCTCGCATAAAGGTGCGTACGGTGTCTACGGCCTACATACCCGGCCGGGTGGATATTCCCGCCTCCGAGGCCTTTCGGAAGTAGCCGCCGGTAGGCTTGAGCAAAAGGAGTTGGCATGCGGGTTGTCGACCTCATGGCAAGTGAAGTAATCAGCGTCCGTCGCGAGACATCACTGCGCGACGCGGCCCGGCTCATGGTGGAGAAGCGGATCAGCGGACTGCCCGTCACCGACGACAACGGGCAGCTGGTTGGGGTGATCAGCGAAGGCGACTTCCTCCGCAAAGAGGTAGACCGTGGCGACCTGGCGGGTCCCGGCCTCCTCGGTGTCCTGTTCGACAACCGTGAATCACTGGCGGAGGCCGAGACCGTCGGCGAGGTGATGGCGGACAACGTGTTCACCATCAGCCCCGATGCCACACTTGTCGAAGCGGCCCGCACCATGACGACTCATGCCGTCAAACGGCTTCCCGTGGTTACGCGTGAGGGCGAACTGGTTGGCGTCCTCAGCCGTCGAGACATCGTTTCTGCCTTCACTCGGCCGGATGAGTTGATTGAGGACGAGATCCGCGAAGACATCCTTCGGCGACTCTTGTTCCTCGACCCGACGCTGCTCGAAATCTCGGTCGTGGCCGGCGTGGTCACCATCTCAGGCGAGCTTCCGACCCGGACCGACACTCGTCTGCTCGAAGCAATGGTGCAGCGAACCGACGGAGTGATCCGCGCTGAGGTCGACGTAGCGTGGAAGCTCGACGATACCCAGGTGGGAACCGAGCCATCCAGCCTGCCGTAGACCACGTCGACTCGTCCGGTGTGCGCATTGAGGTCGAGCGCCGGTCAGGTGTTGATGGTCCCGCGCTTGCGTTCGCGCACGCCGCCGGGTTCTGTCGGGGCACGTGGGCCCCTGTGATCGAAGATCTTCACTACGACGGCTCGACAGTCGCCTGGGACCACCGGGCCCACGGCGGGTCGGCTGTGCCGTCACTTCCGATTGACTGGTGGGACACGGCCCGCGACACATTGGCCGTGCTCGCCGACAGCCGGCCCCCGATCGTCGGCGTTGGGCATTCGCTGGGGGCGGCCTCGCTCCTCATGGCCGAAATTCTCTCGCCCGGGACGTTTGCAGCCATCGTGGCCATTGAGCCAATTGTGTTCCCGCCCCCATACGGGCCAAACGATGACCATCCACTCGCTCGAGGAGCTCGCCGGCGCCGGCCTTCGTTCCCGAGTCGGGAACGGGCCCTCGAGCACTTCTCCGCCCGGCCCGTGTTTGCCGCCTGGGACCGTCGTGCGCTCGAGGCCTATGTCCGGTGCGGCCTCGTCCCCGCCGGCGAAGAGCTGACGCTGGCGTGCCCCCCTGAATACGAGGCCGCCTTCTTCGCAGCCGGAGCATCACATGGTGCCTGGGACCGCCTCGGTGAGGTTCGTGTCCCGGTGCTGGTTGTGACCGG
>JAUXJL010000085.1 GCA_030624805.1 Acidimicrobiia bacterium | reverse complement strand
GCGAGCCGTGGCGACGACGTGCGCGCCCGGTCGGTCTCGGGCGTGCTGGCGGGGCACATGTCGGTACCTATCGGCCTGCACCGTTCCGACTGAAGGCTGTTTCTCCGCTCACTGCTCGCTAACGGCCTTCGCCGCAACGACCAAGCCCCCGGTGCCCCGGCTTACACCCGGCGAGTGTGTTTGCAGGCAGCCGGTGGGTTGCCGCTCACCGGCACGGCGCTCGACCCTACCCGAACACGACGGCTGCCGCCTCCTGCGGGGCGGGCCGGAGGGCCGCTCTCTTTAGAACTCGATGACCACTGGAATCACAACCGGCCGGCGAGCCGTCTCGCGGCGGGTGACCGTTCTGACCGCCTGTACGATTTTGCGGCGGCAGGTATCGGCGTCGGTCTTGCCGGAACCGACCATGTCCACGATCTCCGTTGCCGCGGTTTTCAGAATCTCGTCTGGTGCGTCCATGAAGCCGTGACTATCCAGGGTCGGCCCATGCACAAACTCACCGGTTCGCATGTCGATGCCCACCGTCACAACAATTACTCCATCGTCGGCGAGGTGCCGCCGGTCGCGAATGGCCCGGCGAACGTCACCGACGCCGGTTCCGTCCAGATAGACGTAGCCGGCCGGGACGGCCCGCCGCTCGACCGTCGTCTTGTCCCCATCGAGCACAATCGAGTCACCGTCCTCGCACACCACCACGTCGGGCACGCCCATCCGCTCGGCCAGCTCGGCATGAGCCGCCAGGTGGCGATACTCGCCGTGCACCGGAACAAAGGCCTGTGGGCGGATGACATTGAGGAACGTGAGGAGCTCGTCGCGGTTCCCATGGCCCGACACGTGGACGTTGGCGTTTCTGCCATGGAAGACCCGGGCGCCCCGTCGAGTCAATCCGTTGATGACTCGCGAGACTGACTTCTCGTTTCCGGGGATCGGAGTCGCCGAGATGAGCACCGTGTCACCTTCCTCCAGCTTCACTGCCCGATGCTCCCCGGCCGCCATCAGCGACAACGCAGCAAACGGCTCCCCCTGGCTACCGGTCGACACGACGCACACGTCGGCCGGGTCCATGTCCCCGACCGCATCGATTTCGACGATCTTGCCCTTGGGCACCGAAAGTGCATTCATCTGGACCGCGATATCAACGTTGCGAACCATCGACCGGCCGAGAAATGCCACTTTTCGACCCGAGTCGATTGCCGCATCAACGATCTGCTGGACCCGATGGAGGTGACTGGCAAAGCAGGCGGCGATCACCCGCCCGCTTGACTCGGCGATGATGTCGTAGAGACTGTGACCAAGCGAGGACTCCGATGGCACGAACCCGGGCCGTTCGGCGTTGGTGCTGTCTGATAGCAGCAGCCGCACACCCTCCCTGCCCAGCTCGGCAAACGTCGGCAGATCTGTCGGCCGGCCGTCCACCGGCGTCGGGTCCAACTTGAAGTCACCCGAATGCACGAGAAGGCCTTCGGGGGTTTCCATCGCAACTCCTGCTCCGTGCGGAATGGAGTGCGAAACGGGAACCAGCTTGAACCGGAACGGGCCCTGCTCCGCCCATTCGTTGTCTGCGAGGGAACGGAAGGTGGCGTCGATGCCGTTCTCCTCAACCCGGCTCGCCGCCAGATCTACGGAGAGCTGGGTGCCATAGACGGGCACGTTGATTTCGGCCAGGAAGTAGGAAAGCGCCCCAACATGATCTTCGTGACCGTGTGTAAGGATGACGCAGTCGAGATCGTCGCTCCGCTCAACCAGCCAGCTGAAATCGGGAAGCACGAGATCGACGCCCAACATGTGCTCCTCGGGAAACATGAGCCCGCAATCGATGAGCGCAATACGACCGTCGATTTCGACGGCTGCGCAGTTCCTTCCAATCTCACCGAGCCCGCCGAGGAACGTAACGCGAACGCTCATGCGGCTTGAGCAACCGCCAACGCCTCGAGTACGGCTGCCACGATTTCGGGAGAGGCCGCAATGAGCGGAAGTCGGGGTTCACCGACCGGACGCCATACTCGACTCATCGCACCTTTCAAAGGCATCGGGTTTGGCTCCATGAACAGGGCCTCGAACAACGGCATGAGCCGATCTTCGATATCTTTGGCGACCTCGAATTCCTTGTTCCGGGCGGCCTTTGTCATCTCCTGAATCTGGTCACCGACCAGGTGGGAGGCCACTGAGACAACTCCAACCGCCCCAACCTCCATCAAGGAAAGCGTAAAGGCGTCTGAACCGGAATAGACCGCGAATGACTCACTGACGGCTGCCAGCGCTCGGCGGGTGAACTCAACATCCTCGACTGCGTCCTTGGTCGCCACGATACGCTCATGCCGGCTCAGCCGAGCCAGGGTTTCCACTTCGATGAGCCGACTCGTGCGGCCCGGGATGTTGTAGATCATGACCGGAACATCGACCGCGTCGGCGATCGCTGTGAAGTGTTGATACAAGCCCTCCTGGGGAGGTTTGTTGTAATAGGGCGTGACGGCCATCACGGCATGGGCGCCGAGCTCGGTCGCACGGCGGCTCAGCGCAACCGATTCGGCAGTGTCGTAAGTTCCAGTGCCTGCCACAACGACGGCACGATCGGCGACTGCTTCGACGACTGTGCCGATCACAGCCAGTTTCTCGTCGGGCGACATGGTCGGTGACTCACCGGTCGTGCCGCACGGGACGAGACCGTCGCTTCCGGTAGAAACGAGATAGCGCGCCAAATCCCACAACGCTTGATGATCGACCGCGCCGGACTCGTCGAATGGCGTGATCATGGCGGTGAGAACCGAGCCAAACGGCTGTGTGGTCATACCGCGACGGTAGCAGCCACCCGAGGCGAAATTAGACGTCCGGGAATGTCTGCGGCTGAAATAGGATTACCTCTATCTGAGGTGAAAGATGCCAAGTGAATTTGTAAAAGAAGTCAACGCTCCGGATTTTGCGGATGCAGTTGTTCGCCGCAGCCACGATGTACCGGTGGTGGTCGATTTTTGGGCTGAATGGTGCCAACCCTGCAAGACACTCGGGCCTGTGCTCGAGCGCCTTGCCGACGAGCATTCGGGCGGTTTCGAGCTCGTAAAGGTCGACGTGGACGCCAACCAGGCTCTCGCCCAACAATTTGGGGCGCAGAGCATTCCACACGTCATGGCATTCAAAGGCGGTCAGCCCGTCGACCAATTCACCGGTGCGCTTCCCGAAGCCCAGGTGCGCAGCTGGCTCGACGGCATCGTACCCTCGCAACTCGACCTGACTGTTGATGAGGCTCGAAGCGCCATGCTCGACGGCAACGAAGCCAGAGCCGAGGAGCTCCTCCGGCATGTCCTGACTGAGAAGATGGACCACGCGGAGGCTGGCACCGCCCTCGCTTCGCTCTACCTGTCCCAGGGCGACAATGCCCGAGCGCTTGATGTGCTCGCTCCGCTCTCCCCGACAACCGAGGTCGAAAGGTTGAGAGCTACCGCTCGACTCACCGAACCAGATGGCGCAGACGTGAGCGGCTTGGGCGCGGCAGTCGAAGCCGACCCCGACGACGACGCCGCCCGCATGGAGCTGGCCCGGGCTCTGGCTGCTAGCGCAGAGTTTGAGCCGGCCCTTGACCATTTCCTGGCCATAGTCCGCAAGAAAAACGACCGCCTCGAAGAGGCGAGGACTGCGATGCTCGACGTGTTCGAGGTACTCGGAGCCGACCACCCTCTCTCGCTTACGTACCGAAGAGAGCTGGCCAGCGCGCTGTATTGAGGGTCCGCCGCCAACCGCCGCGCCAGGCGGGCCCTCGTTTGCCCTACCGTCGGAGCCCTCGACTCAACTACTACAGTCAACCGATTGACTCAAGCACTATGGTCAACACTGAGAGGAGGGTTATGTTCAAAACCGGGATGCGAGTGGAACAGCTCACGAAACGGGTCGGGCAAGTCCCGCGCCAAGGGCGGGTAACTGCGCTTCACGAGGAGTCGGCCGAGGTGGCATGGGAAGACGGTCACACGTCGATCGTGTCTCGCCGCAGCCTCCACCCCGTGAAGACCAAAACAAAGGCCTGATACTGCTTACCGCTCCAGGATGAGAGCGGCCGCAGTGGCGCCGGCCCCGCAGATGCTCACCAGCCCGTAACGGGAATCACGGCGGGCCATCTCGTTGGCCAACGTCGTCACAATCCGTGCCCCCGTGGCTGCAAAAGGATGTCCGACTGATATTGAACTCCCGAGCGGGTTGAGCTTGGTGCGGTCAACCTTGCCGATGGGTGGCTCCTGCCAGCCTTGTTCCCACGCAGCCAGGTTGCAGGCTACCTGGCCCCCAAAGGCCTCATGCATCTCGATAATGTCGATGTCGTCGAGATCGAGCCCGCTCCGGCGCAGCAAGCGAGGCACTGCCACTCCGGGACCCATCAGCAACCCATCGGCCGGGTCGATTCCAACGAATTCGACATCGCGAACGAACGCAAGCGGCTCGAGGCCTTCCGCCTTGGCCCGGTCCTCGGCCATGAGCATCACGACCGCGGCACCGTCGGTGAGCGGGCTCGAGTTCCCGGCCGTAAGGGTGCCAGATGGCGTGGGGTCGAATACCGGCGGTAGTTTGGTCAGCTTCTCCATTGAGGTGTCCGGCCGAATCATCGTGTCACGGTCGAACCCGTCCAGCGGCACAATCTCGGCAACCAGGCGGCCGTCCTCGGTGGCGGCAGCTGCGTTCATGTGGCTCCGGTAGGCGATCTCGTCCTGTTCCTCACGTGAGATTTTCCACTCTTTGACCATCAGCTCGGTGTGCTCGCCCATCGATAGACCGGTCGACGGCTCCTCAACTCCGGGAGCCTGCGGCACGATGTCCTTAGGGCGCAGCTTCGAGAAGATCTTGAGGCGGTCGCCGAGCGAACGGGCGGCGGCAGCCTGAAGAAATACAGAACTCGCTTTCTTCGACATCAGCACCGACGGATTGGACATCGACTCGACCCCACCCGCTATGCCAACTTCGGCGCGCCCGGCTCGGATCGAATCGACCACGAGCTCTATTCCGCTCGCCGATGTAATGCAGTTGTCGGTGATGGTCAGTGACCTGGTCGAGTCGGGTAGGCGGCTCTTGAAGTTCACCTCCCGAGCTAAGTGAGGTACCCGGGCGTCGACCACAACGATCCCGAAAACGAGCGTATCGACAATACCCGGATCGATATCGGCCTTGTCCAGCAGGCCGTCCACTGCGTGGACACCGAGATCGAGCGCCCGGTGTTTGCGAAGCTGGGCCCCCGCTTTGCTGAACGGGGTGCGGGCACCGGCGACGACGGCAACCCGGGGGGTCTCACTCATGTTGGCTCCTCACGAACTGTCTTCCTCGAAAGTAGTACCTATCAACCCACCGCCGTGCCAGATCATGCCCGGCGTCTATCAGCCGCCCCTCTGGCGCTCGGCCAGAAGCTTGTGCACTTCAGCGGCAGTGATGCCCTCGCGTTCCGCCCACCGCTTGACCCACCACAGCGGGTCGTAGGTGTCGTCGAGGCCTTCAATCGGCTCTCCCGTGCCCGGTAAGTCGGAGAACTCGCCCCGCTCCATCGCCAGGCGAATCTGGCGCTCAACCACCGACTCGCCGGGCCGAAAATCGTCTTGGTCGGAGCTCGTCATAGGAGCGCTTCTAGCCCAACGGTCACGCCGGGGAGCCCGGGGATCCCTCTGACGGCCAGGAGCACTCCGGGGATAAAAGCCGACCGATCGGTGGTGTCATGCCGAATCGTCAATGTCTCTCCGGCCCCGCCGAGAATGACCTGCTGATGGGCCAGCAGGCCTGGAAGGCGCACCGAATGGACGTTTACCCCCTCAACTGATGCCCCCCGGGCACCCGGAAGCAGTTCCGAGGACTCGATCGCCCGTCGCTGGGGGCCGGACTCGGCAATGTACTTGGCCGTCGCCAACGCCGTTCCGGACGGAGCATCCGCCTTGCGGTCGTGATGGAGCTCTATGACTTCAGCAGCCGCGAAGTGTTGGGCCGCCTCTCGTGCAAATCGCATCGAGAGGACCGCACCCACCGAGAAGTTGGGGACGATGAGACAGTTGGGCGGACCTTCTCCAAAGAGGGCTCTGGCTTCGGCGACTCGGTCGTCGGTGAAGCCAGAGGTGCCAACCACACTATGGAGCCCTCGGGCCTTCCACTGTCCGAGGTTGGCCATGACGACCTCTGGTGTGGTGAACTCAACCACCACATCGCCTTCTGGAAGCTCAGACGCCGCGGCCGATGGATCTTCCCCGGGGTCATAACGTGCCACGAGGTCAAGGTCGGACTGCTCATCGATAGCAGCGCAGACCAGTGACCCCATCCGGCCGGCCGCTCCCGAGACGATGACGCGAGTCACGCCACAAACGGCTCGAGATCCGTGGCATCGTGCGGCCCGGTGGCGCCGATCACCTGTGGCCCGGTCAGCAGATCCCCGGCGACCGCGTGAACCTCAGACAGAGTGATAGCTTCGAAACGTTTGAGCGTTTCGTCGAGGCTCAAATGCTCGAGACCCCCAATTTCCTGGCGGCCCACCCGAATCATGCGGCTGTTGGGATCCTCTTCGCCCAAGGCAAGGCTGCCCTGTACGTGGCCTTTGGCCCGATCGAGCTCCTCAGCCGTGACTCCGTCGGCAACCAGCTTTTTGATTTCGTCTCCAATCAGGTGCAGCACCTGATCAACCTGGCTCGGTGTAGTCCCCACATACACCCCATATCCACCGGAGTCCGCATACGGGAACTTGAAGCTGTAGACGGCATAGGCGAGACCACGCTGCTCACGGATCTCGCGGAAAAGACGCGATGACATGCCGCCGCCCAGAACGTGGTTGAGCAATCCGAAGGCGAAGCGGCGGTCGTCCCCGCTCTTTAAGCCCTCGCCACCGATGACCAGATGGGTCTGTTCGGTGTCGCGATGCCTAACGCCAACCCGCGGCACGATGGTCGCAGCGGCATATTGGTGGGTGGAGTCGCCGGTGTGCCAATCCCCGAAGTGCTTCTCAGCTTGGTGAACGAGGGCGGCGTGATCGACGCGCCCCGCCACGGCCAGCACTGTTGCCCCAGCGTGGTAACGCCGCGACCAGAAGCCGTGAATGTCGTCCCTGGTCATCCCGCTGATGGATGACCGGGTGCCGAGCACCGGGCGCTCGAGAGCGTGGTTCTTCCACAATGCCTGGGCAAACTCTTCGTAAGCGACGTCGGTCGGGTCGTCCTCGTTCATATTGATTTCTTCGAGAACGACGTGTTTCTCCGAGTCGATCTCGCCCTGGCGGAAGGCAGGCCGGCGCACCATCTCAGCAAGGATGTCGAGTCCGAGGGGTAAATCTTCGTCTCGAAGCCGCGCCCAGTAGCAAGTCTGCTCTTTGCTCGTAAACGCGTTTGAGCGGCCGCCAACGGCGTCGAAGGATTCAGCGATCTGCTGGGCCGAGACCTCATCGCTTCCCTTGAACAACAGATGTTCGAGGAAGTGTGCGGCGCCGGCTTCGTTGGGATGTTCGTCACGGGTGCCAGCGTCGGCCCACACACCGAGGGCCACCGACCGGACATCGGGCATGGCATCAGTGATGACCCGCAGGCCGTTGCTCAGAGTCGAGAGTTCGTAGTGCATGAACCTGAGATGTTAGGAAGGCCCCGGCCGTTTCGGAGTGTCTCGGAGTCGGAGGGATCGAGGGGTGAGCAGATTGGTAGCCGTCCCACGCGGGTATGGCCTCACGGAGAGGCGCACGCGGAGGCTCGTGCACCGGCCATTTCGAGCCGCACACCAGCAGAACTCTTTTTCTATTCGGCTCCGGGGTGCCGAAGCGACGCCACCAGATGAGACTGCCCCGCCCGCACCTCGAATCCGCAGCACCCGGCCGGGATGAAAGAGGT
>JAUXJL010000244.1 GCA_030624805.1 Acidimicrobiia bacterium | reverse complement strand
GGGGCGTCAGACCAATCAGCCAGACCTCTCGATAGGACCGCAACGTCTTCCGCACGGGATTCGACGACCACCCCCGCCGGGGCCGCCACAACCTCATCGACACCCGCCACGACTCCGCCTTCGCAGGCGACGTCGACATTCGCTGCGTCGGCTTCGACTACCTCCACCAGCACTCCAACTTCGACGACCTCGTCCGGCGCGACAACCTCAACCGCACCGGTTTCGACGACCGCCACAACCGCCGGCTCAACCACAAGCTCCACCACCACAACGACCAGCACCATTCCGGCCGCGACCAGACACTTCGTTTCAGTCGGAGGCGTTGACGGGTGTGAAGGAAAGCCCAACCCGTGCGTCGGGTTCTTCAGCCCACTCGCCGTATCCATTTCGGTCGGGGATACGGTTCGCTGGACGAACGATGGCAACATTGCGCATACGAGCACCTCGGGAACGGGCGGCACATTCCCGGGCACGCCGGATGGAGGTTGGGATTCGGGGTTCCTCGGCATTGGTGAATCCTTCGCCCGCACGTTCGACAACCCAGGGACGTTCACGCTGTTTTGCTCGCTCCACCCGGTGTTGATGGGGACCGCGACGGTCACAGTGACGGGCTGAGCATTACGAAGCTGCATCAGCCTGGCCGACGGCCGGCGGGCACCGTTGACTAGTCCGCCCGGCCCGACAAGAAGCGGCTGAGGAGGCAGTGCCGGCAATCTGATCTCTGTGCCCGCACGGGTCAATAGCAACTATCGTGATCACAGGCGGACCGCTGGCTATTACGACGAACGATTGACGACTCTGGATGATCGAACCAACCCCAGGTCATATTGCTGTACTCATCCCAAACCTCGTTGGTGGAGGAGCTCAACGCTTCGCGGTCAATATCGCTCATGAGCTGAGCAGCCCAGGCCACCGCGTAGACCTCGTCGTCGGAGACCTAGAAGGCTCGCTGCTCGAAGCCGTTTCGGATGACGTCGAGCTGGTTGGCCTCGGCCACACCTACAGCAAGAGCAACCTGCTTCCCTTGGCCCGCTACCTGCGACGAGCGCGTCCCGATGCCCTGCTCGCCGCTCAGCCCGGCGCCAATGTCATTGCCGTCTTGGCTAAAAAGCTGGCGAGGGTCTCGACCCGGATCGTCATTACTCATCACACAAGTCCGGTGAGCCTGCAGGGAAGCCAAGTCGGACCGCTGCGCACAGCCCTCCTTGATCGGCTATCGCGATGGGCTTACCCGCGGGCGGGGCGGCTCATAGCAGTCTCCGAGGGAGTAGCACGAGGATTGACCGCGGTCTATGGCATCCCTGCCGAGGCGATTTCGGTTGTCTACAACCCGGTCATCAACTCAGAGCTCGTTGAGCGCTTCAATGCGGCACCGGACCCCCGAGTCCAAGCCCTGTTTGGTTCTGAGCGGGATCCAGTCGTGGTGGCTGTCGGCCGGCTCGTCGATGCAAAAGGTTTCGATACATTGATAGAGGGATTCTCTCTCGTGCGAGCCGAGCGCTCCGCTCGCCTGCTCATTATGGGGGAAGGACCAAACCGGCCGGCTCTGATGGAGCAGATCGAAATCCTTGGTCTGGGCGAGGACGTGGCGATGCCCGGACACATCGCCAATCCGCTCCCTGCCATGAAACGGGCCTCGGTGTTCGCCATGTCGTCTCGCAACGAAGGGCTCCCCACCGCCCTGATCGAGGCGTTGTACGCCGGTGCTCCAATCGTGTCCACCGACTGTCACAGTGGCCCTCGCGAAATCCTTTCGAACGGCGATCATGGTCTGCTCGTGCCCGTCGATGATCCAGTTGCCCTGGCCGCTGGGATCGGTCGGGCGCTGGATGGCCAGGTGCGTCCCCCTCAATCGAGTAGCTGGCGACCATTTGAAGGAGAACGTATCGCTGCCAAGTACGAACGCCTGTTGCTGCAGGAGGCCGCGGCGGAACTCGGTTCGCATTCTTGACACAGGCAGGGCTCTAACCGGTGGCCGATAACGGAAGATTTCTTCGCAGAGCATTCGCAGCCACGTTTCGGGCCGCCCGGTGGAATCTCGGCGTCGTCCATCACCCTATCCATCGCTTCCTCGAGCCAGGGTTCCGGCCTGAAATCCACTGGCTACCCGCGCAACGCCGGCACCTGTTTGGTGCAGATCCGTTCGGAGTGTGGACCGATGATGAGCTCACGATTGTCTTTGAGATGTTCGACTACCGGTCTGAGCGCGGGTCACTGGCCGCAGTGACAACCCGCGACGGGCGGACATTCTCGAAACCGGAAGAAGTCATGCGCCTCGACACCCATCTCTCCTATCCCTTCTTGTTAGAGCATGAAGGCACCAGGTACTGCGTACCCGAGAACGCCGGTGGTGGGGCCGTGGTTGCCTACACCGCTAACCCATTTCCGAACGAGTGGTCGAAGCACTCGGTCCTCATCGAGGGATTCGGCGGACTCGACTCGACGATCTTTCAGCGAGACGGTCGATGGTGGCTCTTTGCGACGGATGCCGATCGAGTCGGTGACGAGGCCCTGCATGTCTTCCACAGTGATCGGCCGCTCGGGCCGTGGGAGCCCCACAGTCGCAATCCGGTCAAAGTCGACGCGGCCTCGGCCCGACCCGCCGGCACGGTGTTCGAGCACGAGGGCCGCCAGTACCGGCCATCCCAGGACTCGTCGTCGACCTACCGCGGTGCGCTCGTGATTCATGAGATCCTCGAACTCACACCAGATGCGTTCGCTGAGCGAGCTGTGCACCGAATAGACCCGTGGGACGGGGCCTACCCTTCGGGATTTCATACGATCTCAGCGGCTGGCGACTGGACGCTCGTCGATGGGAAGAAGTGGGGTTTCGTTCCGAGCGAGGCTCGCAGACGAATAGCTAGAAAGCTGGCCAGAGCTCGTCCCCGCGCCCAATGACACCCGGGCAGCGGTGTGACGTTTCGAACGCTCAGAGCGTTGCAGCCAGTGGCTCTTTGTAGCATGATTCAGGTAGGTGTTTGCGGATACTATGACTCTCTGAAGTCCCGGTCTCCGCTGGCAAGTCCGCAATCCGAGGCAGCTACTACGTGTCCAAACTCTCCCCCGCCCCGGTATCGGGACGGTCTCCTGGAACTGTGTCGGCTCTCGAGAGCCGGGTAATCGCGGCGATGGGTGAGGGGGTGGTCGAGGACATGTATCGGCTGTCACCGGTTCAGGAGGGCATGTTCTTCCAAAGCCTCGGCAGCGAGAATCCGGACCTTTATCTCGTGCAGCAGCGCATCGAAATTGACGGCCTGCTCGATGTTGCGGGATTCCAACGAGCCTGGTCCTTGGTGGTGGACCGTCATCCAGCCCTACGTAGTGCTTTCGGGATGTCTGCGAGCGGCTCGGCCATTCAGCTCGTGTGTGCTGGGGCCGAGCTCGCGGTCGAAGTCTGTGACCTCGAGCGCCATGAGAATCCAGACAACGCGATAACCGCCCGATTCGAAGAAGATCGGCAACTGGGATTCGAGCTGGATCGGCCGCCGCTGATGAGGCTCGTCTTGTTCCGTCTCGGCGGCGGCCGTTACGAGCTGCTGTGGAGTTATCACCACCTTGTGCTGGATGCGTGGTCAACCGCCATCGTGCTCGATGAAGTCTTCAAGGCATACGACCACATTGCCCAAGGCCGAGAGCCGGATCTACCAGCCGTACCGCCCTTTCGGGATTTCATCGAGTCGATCAATCCAGCCGACACAGGTCCGATGGAGAGCTTTTGGCGGCAGCAACTAAAGGGATTCGATCACCCGACGAGAATGACCCACCCGGCGCCGGGCGTGAAGCAGAAACTTGTTCGACAATCGCGGACTCTCCCGGGGGGTCTGGCCGCCGATGTCCGCTTGCTGGCCCGTCACGAACAGGTAACACTCAACTCGGTG
>JAUXJL010000173.1 GCA_030624805.1 Acidimicrobiia bacterium | reverse complement strand
GGTCACCACATACAACTCAGCCATGGCCGACGGTGTGACCTCGATGGCCTTTCTGCGCTCTGTTGACAAGTGGGAGTTGATCTCCAAGAACTTCGCCATGGTCATAGACATGCAGGACTAGCGAAAAACTACCTGCGTTACACGCTCATTACACTGAGCGATGAGAGAGAGGGAGCGAAAGCCCCGACGCTTTGACAGCGCGCGCAACCCTCTACGGCTCCTATGGAGCCGGAGAGGGGATTCGAACCCCTGACCTGCTCATTACGAGTGAGCTGCTCTACCCCTGAGCTACCCCGGCATGGAAGAAGCAGAATACAACGAGCAGGGAGTGGCTGGCACTGATTTCATGGGAAGCACAGGCACGCGCTCTCAGCCTCCCTCCCACCCTCTCTGTTTCGTGGATATCTGAGGAGTGCGAAGGGTTTGAGATGTAGTGGTGGCAGCCTCCGTCCAACCCGACACCTCGAGGGGAAGAGGCCGGCGACTATCCCAATCGTTTATTCGATGGTGGCGAGATCGGCGAACAGGCTGGCCAGGGCCAGCACCGGCCGCTGGTTGCCTTCGAGGACTTCGACAGTAGCCAGCACTCGCTCGGCCCGTTGCACCGCGGCTTGGGGACGGACGGAGGCGAAATCGACGCCGGCTACGTCCGTGTTAGCGACGGCTGCACCAAATTGAGCGGCCGCGGCATCTCGATACCAGGACGCGAGAATCTCCAGACCGTTTACTTGCAAAGCTAGGGACGCCCGGCGGGTGGCGCGGTCGACTCGATCCTTAGCCTCCCTCCCACCATCTCCAGCCTCGTAGGTCTCTTCGATCGCCGACAACAGCGGAGCTGCGGCCCCCACCACGTGTTCGGCCAGGCGGAATGCATCGCCGGCCCGCTCCGACAACTGGCTCGGCACCCCCAACCACACCTTCCGATAGGCGGCGACGTCTGATTGCTGAGCCAAGGCCAGTGCCAGACCGGGCCGACCACCCGAAATCCGGGCGGCCTCGCCTGCCTGATCGGGGTTTAGGCCTCGGTCGACGAGCGCCTGGCGAATATCAGCCTCACCGGCTCGACCGAACCGGACTACTCGACATCGGCTGGAGACGGTAGCCGGCAGGTCGTCCTCTGACTCGGCAACGAGGATAAACACCGCGGTTGCCGTGGGCTCCTCGAGCGTTTTGAGCAGCGCGTTGGCAGCCTCATCGTTCATGAGCCCGGCCTCTTCGAGTAGGAACACCTTGCGGTCCGACTCCACCGGAGTGCGGGTGGCGGCGGCAACGGTGGCCCGCGCCTGGTCGACCGTGAGCGCGGTTCGACCCTCCGGCTCAACCAGATGCAGATCGGGATGGACGGCTTCGGCGACTCTGCGCCGACCATCGGCGTCGTTGGGAGAAAGCAAGGCTCCAGCAAAGAGCCGTGCCACCGTTGCTTTGCCAACCCCGGACGGCCCGGTGAACATATAAGCCTGAGCAGGACGAGAGGCCTCGCGCTCAAGCATCGAAACCACCCGATCGTGTCCTATTACGCCGTCAAACAGATTCACCAAATCGCTCACGTATAATCTCCACTGAGTCTCGCACTACCCGGGCAACGCCGCGGCTGGCGTCAACCGCAACCACCGCCTGGTCGGTCTCAACCAGCCGGCGATAGCCGGAGGCGACTCGCTCCTGTAGACCCAGGCCCTCTCCGCCGATACGATCGGGATCTTGCTGACGAGCCAACCCGGCGGTCGGGTCCAGCTCGAGCAGCACAACCAGGTCGGGCCAAACCCCGCCGAGGCCGGCCGCATTGACAGATCGCACGACGTCGACCCCAAGCTCTCGGCCGGCACCCTGATAGGCGAGCGATGAATAGACCGAGCGGTCGGACAATACCCAACTGCCGTCCTCGAGCAGCGGGGCAATCGTCTGGGCCGCCAACTGGGCCCGGCTGGCCGCGAACAACAATGCTTCGGCCCACGGCTCGAGATGATCGTGGGAGTGCAGCAAGATGTCCCGGATCGCCTCACCCACCGGCGTCCCGCCAGGCTCGCGAACGGTCTCAACAACCAGTCCATCAGACCGCAGCTCCTCGGCCACGGCCTCGGCGACGGTTGACTTGCCGGCACCATCGATGCCCTCGAAGGCGATGTACCTGCCTCTCACTCCTGCTCCGATTTCTCGTCGTCGATAAACGGATTGCGGGCTCGAGTCAAACCCTTCAGCGTCTCGACTGGTTCTCCGAGCCCGTCGCGAACAGTCCAGAGTGTGACAAACCCTGTGAGCAAAACAATCGTTCCACCGAGCGCGATGACGTTGCGAGTCCCGTTGTCGAACGGCGGGCCAAACTGATCATCCAGCAGCTTGGCGGCAACGCCCGCCACTGCCAGCGACGCGAGCAGACCAGTCCGCAGGAGAGCAATGAGTGCGGCGAAGGTGCGCCCCCTGAACTCATCCTCGACGTTCTCGTGCAGGTGACTGAACCCCATGACGTAGGCGATGCCGGTGCCGACGCCGACAAACGCGATCCACCCCATGGCACCCACGATGGTCTTTACAGCGGCGGTGGCGAGCAGGGACACGCCGGTAAGTGTGAGCCCAAACCCGAATGTAACATCGGCCCGAGCGCTTCGAGCCCCGAGGATTGATGCGCCAATGATTCCAACCGCCGTGCCGGTTCCCAGCGCGAACAGTAGGGCATAGAAGCCCGACTCGTCGGCGCCCACCACCCGGCGGGCGTAGGACTCGCCGAGAGCGAACAACATGCCGCCACCAAACAGTCCGACGGCCATCCCCAAGACGATGGTTCGTATGGTGCGGCTGCGGGCCACAAACGTCACGCCCTCTTTCAAGTCATGCAAGGGAGACCCCCGGCCCCCCCGGCCGCCCTGTCGGCGCTTTCTCACCCGAGCGGGAAACACAATCGACGCGATGAGGATTGCCGAGAAGAAAAATGTCAAGGCATCCACCATGAACGCCATCGTCTCTGGTCCTGCATCGAGGGCTTCAGTGAAACCGAACTCGGGGATCAAGTCGACCAGCCAGATGAGGGCCGCACCGAGCGGGAAGGTCCCGTAAGCCGCACCGAGCGACAGGCCATTTACCGTGGCGAGATCGTCGGAGTGAACGAAGTTGGGGACCGAGGCCTCTTTCGACGGCTGCCATAGCAGGGTAAAAAGCTCGAGCACGAGGGACACGACGAAGAGCTGCACGAGGTCGTCCACAAAGGCGAGGCTCAGCACAAAAAGCCCGCGTCCGACATCGGCAACGATCATCATGGTTTTGCGGTTGAACCGATCAGCCAGAACGCCACCGATGGCCACAAAGAACAATCCGGGCAGCAGCCGTGCGACGAGGGGCACGAGGATGGCGGTCTCGGCTTGCGAACCACCGAGGCGAGCAGCCAGGGTCAGGGTCGCAAAGAGAGCCACCCAATCACCCATGCTGGAGAACAACCCTGCCCACCACAGGCGGGCAAATGGGCCCTTCGTTACGAGCTGGAGTGTGGTGCGCGACGGATGCGCTTCAGTCTCGACGGCCACGGGCAGACGGTAGTCGAGAGTGAGCAGCCTCCGGCGGTTCCACCCGGTTCGAGCCGATAATTTAGCTGCCAGTCGCCGGCTGCCGGCGGGAGACATCGAGTCTCACGAGAACCCGCCCCATCCACTCAGGGAATGCTGGAGACTGGCAGCTGGTCGCTGGTAGCCGCGGCGGCGCAGGCGCCGCCTACTTCTTCTTCTTCTTGGCCGGGCCTTTGGCGCGGCGTTCGGCGAGGAGTTCGGCGCCGCGTTCGGGGGTAAGCGATTCGACGCTGTCTCCTACCCGGAGCGAGGCGTTGAACTCCCCGTCGGTGACGTATGGGCCGAAGCGTCCGTCTTTCACAACCATCTCGGCCTTGCTGACCGGGTCAGGACCCAACTCCTTGAGTGGCGGTTTGGCGGTCCGGCGTTTCTTTGGCTGGGCGAAGAGTTTGAGAGCGTGGTCCAGGTCGATTGTCAGGAGCTGGTCCTCGGTTTCGAGGCTTCGTGAATCCTTACCCTGCTTCAGATACGGCCCGTAGCGTCCATTTTGCGCCGTGATCTCTTCCTCGGTTTCGGGGTCGACACCGATCACCCGGGGCAATGACAGCAACTCGAGCGCTTGCTCCAGCGTGACCGTGTCCAAGTTCATGTCCTTGAAGAGTGAGGCGGTCTTTGGCTTTTGTTTCGAGTCCTCGGGCTCTTCGATCACAACATACGGCCCATATCTACCCGTTTTCGCTACCACATCGAGGTCGGAGTCGGGGTGCTGGCCGAGCGGCCGATCCCCACTCGGGGCCTCGAGCAGCTCAATCGCTTTCTCGAGAGTCAGCTCATCGGGGGGTAGGTCTTCGGGGATTGGAGCGGTCTGTTCGCCCCGAGACAAGAAGGGCCCAAACCGACCGGACCGGGCTTCAACTTTTTCGCCGTTTGAGTCGGCTCCGATCACGATTGAATTGAGCTGGCGGGGGTCCATCTCGCTCATCTGCTCTGTCACGAGCTGATGAAGTCCCGGACGGCCGTTCCCGAAATAGAAGCCAGACAACCACGGTATGGCCTCGGTCTCGCCTCGAGCAATACTGTCGAGGTCGTCTTCCATCCGGGCGGTGAACGCGAAGTCAACGAATTCGGGAAAGTGAGTCTCGAGCAACGAAATGGTGGCGAAGGCGGTGAAGGAAGGGACGAGGGCTGTGCCCTTTTTCCACACATAACCGCGGTCCTGGATGGTCGAGATAATGGAGGCGTAGGTCGAGGGCCTCCCGATCGCCAGTTCCTCGAGGCGGCGCACCAGGCTGGCCTCGGTGTAGCGGGCTGGTGGTTTGGTTTCGTGGCTGCTCGAGGCGAGCTCGACGACATCAAGCGAGTCGCCGACGGCCATGGCAGGCAGCCTTCGCTCCTGGTCTTGTTTGGAATCTGCTCGAGCGGTGTCATCACCGTTGGGCTCAGCTGAGTCACTTCCTTCAACGTAGGCCTTCATGAATCCGGGGAACGTGATGACGAGGCCGGAGGCACCGAATTCGGCGTCGCGACCGGCTGAGGTGGTGGCCCCAAGCCGCACATGCACTCGCTCACCCTTAGCATCCTTCATCTGGGAAGCCACCGTTCTCGTCCATATGAGCTCGTAAAGCTTGGACTCATCGCCACCCACCTCTTCGCCGACCTCGTTGGGCGTTCGGAAGGCGTCTCCAGCAGGCCGGATGGCTTCGTGAGCCTCCTGGGCGTTCTTGACCTTGGAGGCGTACAGGCGGGGCTCGTCTGGCACATAGTCGGC
>JAUXJL010000006.1 GCA_030624805.1 Acidimicrobiia bacterium | reverse complement strand
CGAGCCCGTTCGGGAACCATCGAGGTGCTGGGGCGTCCGGCCCACAAGATGCTGAGCAAGGTGGCCTACGTTTTCCAGGCCACGGCCGTCAACCAAGTAATGCCTGTTACGGTGCGGGAAACGGTCGCGATGGGCCGGTATGCCCCGCTCGGACCCCTCAAGCGGTTTTCGGCTCGTGACCATGATCTGGTTGATGAGGCGCTGGAGAGATTGCACATTACCGACCTGGCCACCAAGCACCTCGTTGAGCTATCCGGCGGCCAGCGCCAGCGCGTCTTCGTTGCCCAGGGATTGGCGCAGGAGGCCGAAATTCTCCTGCTCGACGAACCGGTTACCGGACTCGACATCGTTTCCCAGGATCTCATAAAGGGCGCCTTCGCCGGAGAACTGGCAGAAGGCAGGACGGTTGTGCTCACGACCCACGATCTGGCCGATGCCAGCGCCGCCCAGAATGTGCTGCTCATGGCGGGCCGGGTGCACAGCCAGGGGCCTCCTGAGCACGTGTTGAGCCCCGACCGGCTCTCGAGTGCGTATGGAGTCGGAATCGTTCATATGGAGGACGGGGGCATAGTGCTCGACGATCCGCATCATCGGGACGGCGGCCGTCATGTCCACTTCGAACGAGGCGGTCCTTCGAGCGAATAGCCCCGGTCAAACGGGTCAAGCGGGGCAACAAACCTCCGATGATTCTTGTGTGAATGCGGTAATTGCGCGCTCGAGGAACGGGCCACTACCGCGCTGTCCGGAGCCGCAGAAGTGACGTCCGCTAGCCCCCGGAGCGTGGATCCGGTCGAGATTCTTGACGCGCTCGGCATTGGATGGGGCGTACACGAGCTCTACCCGAACCCGATTCTTCAGCAGGCCTTCCTGAGTGCCGTCGAGCGATTGGCGGTTCTTGGAGATTCATCGATTACCTACGAGATCGGGGCGGCCTCAGTGAGCTGTGTTGATGAGGAGCTCACGATCGAACGGGGAGGAACCGCCCGATTCTCGCTCCGCCTGTTCGTCCATGAGGTCGAGTGGCTCGAGATTATCGGAGCGCCGACCGCCGCCGATCTTGACCAGCTCTTCATGCTCCTGGCAGCCGACGAAGCCGAAACGCGGCGGTCCGGGGGTATCGCCGAGGCGCTCCGAGCACGCGATGTCTGGTCGATCTCCGTGACGCAGCGCGGGCTACTCACCGAGACCGTGGAGAAGCCGTGGGAGGAACGCGACGGAGAATACGAGGCGGACGCCGGGGACGGCGGTCCGAGGGCATCGCGACTCGCCCGGATGGTTGCAAATGGAGCCGCCCCTGCCGACGTCGCAGAGATGATGGTCTCAGAGGCCGATGGTGATGCTGGAGAGATTGCCGCCTCCTTCTGCGACGCCTATCGGATGGTCTACCCCGATGCAGATCCGACCGGGGCGCAGGATCAGTCCGTTCCTGAGATGCTTACTGCCTACCGGCACGGTCCCAAGTCTCGACCCCCTATCGACACGTTTGCCGAGACGTTTTTTCTCATACCGGTGGAAGCGCGGGCTCGGGTCCTGGCCGACTTTCTGAGTAACCGGCAGGAGGGGCTCCACAGTCTGCTTCTCGACCAGTTCGGAGGAGTCGAGCTGGCCGAGTTGACGCCTCACCTGGACGAAGCAACCTTCGATGATCTGGTGGCATATGCCCGCGACGTCGTTGATAGCGAAACCGGTACGGCCGACGAGCTGCTTCCGTTGGTGTCGGCAGCCCGGGATGTGAAGACCGCCAGACAAAACGCGGCCGACCGAATTCGGGACATGATCGAAGGAATCGGGGGGCTCGGCGGCGCCACCGGCGGGCTGGCCGGCAAGCTTCGCTCGGAAATCGCAGCAACCGACGAGCTCGGGCGCAGATTGATTCGTCTCCTGTTTGAGATCGAGGAGCGTCCGGATCGATTTGGCCGCTTGGTTGAAGCGTGGTGCGGTCGCATCTCTGGAGAGGTACGAGCTGGAAACCTCGATGCTGCGATCATCGTTCTCCAAACCGGCACTGAGGCTTCGGAGTTGTCGGCCAGCAAGAGGGCGGCCGTTGAGGCCGGGCTGGTGGAGGTGCTGCGCAGTGACTACACCGTATTCAACGATGCCGCCCAAGATCCGGCCAACCGCGAGGCCCTCGGCGTGCTGTTGGGTGGTTTCGGAGAGGCGGCGGCTGATCACCTCATGCGGCGTCTCTCGGTTGAGGAAGATCCCGCCACCCGTCGGGTTCTCATCGGCCTGCTGGTCGTGGCCGGTTCGAGCCACCCGGCTCCCATCGTGCGGTTCTTTAAGGCCGCTGACTGGTATGTGGTTCGCAACGCGGTGAGCATCGCCGGGAAAGTCGGCGGCGAAGTGTGGGTACCCCATCTACGTCCCCTCATCGACCATTCCGATTCCCGAGTGGTGATCGAGGCCTTGCGAGCGCTGACTCCGCTCGATCCCGACGAAGCGGTATCCGATCTTGTTGCCAGCATGGCTCACGAAAGCGACCGGGTACGCGAGACCGCCTTTCTCCTATTAAAAGGCTCGAACTCAGAGTGGCGGGAGGCGCAGCTGGCGGCTGCGCTTACCGATCGGAGCATGGACCCGGCCCGTCAAGAGATTGCCGAGCTCTTGTACGACCTGGGCACTCCTGGAGCAATTCAGGTGCTCAACCAGATTGCCAGGAAGCCGTTCCTTGTCAGTGCTACTCGGCGGGACGCCCGGCGGGTCGCTCGGAGTGTCCTGGGGAGCGCCGCATGAACGAATCGATAGTGCAGAACTTCCTAAAACAACTGCAGGCGGCGATGAGCCAGCTCAACCTCTACCCGGCCAATCACCCGAACAGCGAGGCAGCCTTGAAGCGCGGCTGGAGGGCGACAACCGAGCTGGCGGGTGATGACGACGTTGTCATTGGCCTCAAAGGCTACGCCTTCTTTTTGAATGGGGAACTGCTCGCCTACACATCGCTCATGTATGCCAACCTCTATCAGGACCTCTCCGCCAGAGAGGTGGAGGCGATCACACTGGCCGGGGAGATCGACCGCGCCGAGTTCGCTCAGTTCGTGCAGTTCGTGGCTGGAGACACGGACGACTTTCCAACCGGCGGGACGATCCGTATCAACGAGAGCCGCTTGGTAGAAGGTGACGACACATCAGCCTTCGCCGACCTTCGATTCTCGTATTCAGGAGTTGTGGGAACCCTCAGGACACTCGACCACCGGATCGCACGGGAGGGCACCTTCGAGATGGCGCCGGTGATGGAGGCGGTGGAGGAGCTCATCGATCAATCTCTCAACGCCAACGCCGCCGCCCTTCTGCTCAGCACTGTCAAGAGCCACGACGAGTACACCTTCTATCACTCTGTCAACACATGCCTCATGGCCGTTGCAACCGGGCAGTACCTGGGTCTCACCCAAAAAGACCTGGTCCCGATCGGGGCCGGCGCCATGCTGCACGACATCGGAAAGGTGGCGATCTCGCCAACGATTCTCAACCATCCTGGCCGGCTCGACCGCGAGCAGTGGAAAGAGATCACCATCCATCCGCAGGAAGGCGCCCAAGCGATCATGGCAGCCGGGGGCCCCGGCCATGAGGTTGCTGCCACTATCGCCCTAGAACATCATGCCCGCTTCGATGGCCTCGGCTATCCGCGTTTGGGTCCCGACGAGCGGCCCCATTTGGCCAGCAGGCTGGTCGCAGTCTCCGATGTGTACGATGCCATCACAACCCGGCGCAGCTATCGAAGGGCGGAAACCCCCCACCGCGCGCTCCAGATTCTGCTGCAGGGCGCAGGAGGCGCCTTCGACCCGGACATAGTCAAAGCGTTCATCTCGCTCATGGGCATCTATCCTCCAGGGTCGGTGCTCAGCCTCATGAGCGGCGAGTTGGTAGTGATTAGCCACCATACCGGCGACTTCTCCGAGCTGCGGGGCGTCCTGGTGCGCACCGCGGCGGGAGAAGATATCGAGCCCGAGCCGGTAACGATTCACGAGAGCCAGGTCGGTCAGCAGATTCTGGCCGAATCGGTCGGCATCGAGCCTGCCGCACTGCTGGACCGGGCAGGAGTGGCCGAAACCGTCCTCGCCCCTGCCGTCCCACAAGTGGATGAGGGCGCCATTGAGCGTTTGGGCGTCGACGAGGAGGCTCTCAAAGACCAGGCGACGCGCTCACTTTCCGCCATTGTCGAGCTGGACTAACGAACGACTCTGGCCGACCAGCCTGGGCCGGGCGGACGTAATAGCATCAGGCTCTGAACCAAGGAGCTTCGATGATCTATACGAGTCCTCTGCCCGCCGTCGACATCCCCGATACCCATCTCACCGAGTACGTGCTCGAGCGGGCGGACTCCCTAGCCGACCGCCCGGCGATCATCGACGGGCCGACCGGGAGGTCAGTCAGCTATCGCGAGCTGGCGACCTCGATAGCCCAGATGGCCGGAGGCCTCGTGGCCCGTGGATTCGGCGCCGGCGACGTCTTGGCCATCATGGCGCCCAATCTTCCCGAGTATGCCACGGCTTTTCACGCCGTCGCCACCGTTGGCGGCATAAACACCACGATCAACCCGACCTACACCGCCGAGGAGGTCGAATACCAGCTGCGTGATTCTGGGGCGCGCTTCCTCCTGACGATCCCAATGTTCGCCGACCTGGCTGTCGCGGCGGCTAACGCGACCGGAGTCGAGGAGGTCTTTGTGATCGGGGAGGCACCCGGCACAACTCCTATGGCCACCCTCCTGGCTGCCGACCCCTACGACGGGTTCGCTTCGGTCGACTCGCACGACGTGGTCGCCTTGCCCTATTCGAGCGGAACAACCGGGCTTCCAAAAGGAGTGATGCTGACGCACGGGAATCTGGTCGCCAATCTGGCGCAGGGTGAACATGCGATCGGGATGGAGGAGGCTGAGGTAGCGGTTGCTGTGCTGCCCTTTTTCCACATCTACGGAATGCAAGTCCTCATGAACGGAGTGCTTCACTACGGCGGCACGGTTGTGACGATGCCGCGGTTCGATCTCGAGGAGTTCCTGCGAATAATCCAGGACTACGAGGTCACCCGGGCCTATGTTGTCCCTCCGATCGTGCTCGCCCTCGCCAAGCACCCACTGGTAGATCAATTCGACCTTTCCTCTCTCCGCTCAGTCTTTTCCGGAGCCGCGCCACTCAGTGCAGAGCTCGCTTCTGAGGCGAGTGAACGGATCGGCTGTGAGGTCGTGCAGGGATACGGACTCACCGAGACGAGCCCGGTGACTCACGCCACGCCGCTGGGCCAGTTCAAACCAGGCTCGATCGGGGTAGCTCTCTCAAACACCGAATGCCGGGTGGTGGATTCCGACGGGGAAGACCTTCCGATTGACGGCGACGGGGAGATCTGGATCCGCGGCCCGCAGGTCATGAAGGGGTACTTGAACAATCCAGAAGCCACCGCCGCCACCATCGATGGAGACGGATGGCTTCACACCGGCGACATTGGCCACGTTGACTCCGACGACCACTGGTATGTCGTCGACCGACTCAAGGAGCTCATCAAATACAAGGGATTCCAGGTGGCTCCCGCCGAGCTCGAAGGCCTGCTGCTCACCCACCCGGCGGTCGCGGACTCCGCAGTCATCGGGGTGCCGGACGAGGAAGCCGGTGAGGTTCCCAAGGCTTTCGTGGTTCTCAAATCGGGGACATCGGCCAGCCCCGAGGAATTGATGGAACATGTGGCCGGTCACGTCGCCCACTACAAACAAATCCGGTTTCTCGAGGTGGTTGAGGACATCCCGAAGTCTGCCTCGGGAAAGATTCTCCGCCGGGTTCTGAAGGATCGCGAACAAGCCGGGTGACGTTCAACACACATTTTCTTTGCTGCAGCCGCGTAGGCTCGCTCTCGTAGTCACACGAGGAGGGCGTGAGGGTGTCACGTCGTAGAGGTCAAGACGAGAAGCTGGAGATGCTGCGGAGGGTGCCGTTGTTCGCCGCGCTTGACGGAGGTGAGCTCGAACAGGTCGGCCGGCACGCCGACGAGGTGGCCGTACCGGAAGGCACCACGATCGTGACCCAGAACGCTACCGGGAATTCCTTCTACGTGATCCTCGAGGGCCGGGCCGATGTCATGCGAGACGGTCAGAGGCTCGCTGAGCTGGGTGTCGGTGATTTCCTCGGTGAAATGGCCCTGCTCGAAGATCTGCCTCGCTCGGCCACTGTGGTAACTACCGAGCCAACTCGGCTCCTCGAGATGCACCGGCGGGACTTCAGCAGCGTGCTCGACGATGCTCCCCATCTGGCGCGCAAGATGCTGGCGGTTATGGCGCACCGTCTTCGCGACGCCGACGAGAAAATGGTGACCTGACCCTGTCTGCCGTCGTGGGTTGCCTACCATTGCCGGGATATGACACCTGAGCGCCGAACAACTCGCCAACTGCAGGTTGGTTCCGTGGCGGTGGGTGGGGAGGCGCCCATCACCGTTCAGTCGATGACAACGACCAAGACTCACGATGTCGACGCAACGCTTGCTCAGGTTTACGGGCTGCACGGAGCAGGCGCCGACATCGTCCGCATCACGTGCAACTCCGTCGAAGCCGCCGAGGGTCTGGCCGAGATTGTCCCGCGTTCGCCGGTACCCATCATCGCCGACATCCACTTCCAATACCGTCTCGCGCTGGCCGCCCTCGAGGCCGGGGTGGCTGGTCTTCGTCTCAACCCGGGCAACATCCGAAAGCCTGAGCACATTCGGGCCGTGGCCCGGGCCGCCAGGGATCACGCCGTTCCGATCCGGGTGGGAGTTAATGCCGGCTCGCTCGACAAGGATTTGCTCGACAAGTACGGGTCCCCGGTCCCGGAAGCACTTGTCGAGTCGGCGTTGCAGGAAATCCGTCTTCTCGAGGACGAAGGTTTCGATCAGATCAAGATCTCGGTCAAGCACTCAAACGTGCCGAGAATGGTGGCGTCCTACCGTCTCTTGTCCGAGAAGGTCGACTACCCGCTCCATCTGGGGGTGACCGAGGCAGGGCCACTGCCCGGCGGCCTCATCAAATCGGTGGCAGGCATCGCCTCATTGCTACTTGACGGTATCGGAGACACCATCCGGTTCTCGCTGACCACGGATCCGGTTGAAGAGGCCAAGTCCGGTCGCAAGCTGCTCGAATACCTCGGACTTCGAGAACGCAAGGGGCTCGACCTCATAGCCTGTCCGTCGTGTGGGCGGGCCGAGGTCGATGTCTACCGGGTGGCTCAGGATGCCCAGGAAGCTCTCGAGAACGAGAAGCTCCCCATCCAGGTTGCCGTCATGGGGTGCGTCGTGAACGGTCCGGGGGAGGCGCGGGAAGCCGACATCGGCATTGCCGCCGGTCGGGGGAGAGGCCACCTGTTCATCAAGGGGCAGGTGGTGCGGGTGGTCCCTGAAGACGAGATGGTCGATGCGTTGCTGGACGAGGCGCGCAAGCTGGTGGCCGAAGGGGTTGAGGCCCGGCTGGCGGCCGCGGAGGCGGGTGCCGACGAAGAGGCAAAGAAGGAGGCCGCCCTACTGCGTGACCTCCAGGGTGATGCCAATGAATCGGCCGAGCGCCGGGCGGCGGTAGCCGAGGTCGCCAAGGCCGAGTAGGCGGCCGGGCTGCGCCCGGCTTGGGAGTTTGCTTCGCAAACTCCAGGCCTCAATCAATCTTCCCTTCGGGATGCTGGCAACCCTTCGGGATGCTGGCAACCCTTCGGGATGCTGGCAACCCTTCGGGATGCTTAGCGGGGGGCTACCCCGTTGATGAGCGCCGGGATCAGGGCGGCGTTGGTGGTGGCCACATCGATGGTGCCCGTCTGGACCAACTGGAACAATGCCACCATGTTGACCGCACCCAGCAGCGCGATGGCCGTCGTGTTGACGTCGTCGATGACCAACTCTCCGCTCGCCTTACCTTCGATGAGTAGCTCTCGGAATGGGGCCAGCATGACCCGCTCGGCTTCGTTGACCACCTCGGTGTACTTGGCGGCCTCTTTCACGGCACCAGGCATCTCGGTGCACAGCGCCGGGTGCTCCGCCATCGCCTCCATCACCGCAGTCAGCGTGTTCTCGAGCCGCTGAACCACGCTGCCTTCACCTGCCATGGCCTTGCCGATGGCTACCGACACGCGGTGCAGCTTGTCGGAAAGGAAAAACGAGATCAGATCTTCCTTGCCAGAGAAGTAGTAATAGAGGGTGGCGCGGGGGACATCGGCCATCTTGGCGATCTCGTCAACGCTGACATCGAGATCGGTGCCGGTCAGTTGATCGGAGATTGCCAAAAGCTTCTGAGCGAGCTCCTCGGGTGGCTTCTTCACGTTGTAGTCCTGTCGTTCGTTCTGATCCCGCCTTCTCATCTTATTTGGAGAATTGTTTCGATGACGGAATAGATTGGTGTCTAGATTTGTACTTATGTCTATACCAACGTTGCGACGGGTGAATAGATTCCCGTCCGAACCAGGGAGGAAGCGATGGAAGCGACAGCTAATTCGGCTGGAACGGAACGACGGAAATGGTGGATACTCGCCGTCATGTCGGTGGGAACGCTCATCGTTTTTCTTGACAATACGGTCGTGAACACGGCGCTACCGGCGATTTCAGTTGATCTCGAGGCCTCGACCTCAACGCTGCAGTGGGTGATCGACAGCTACGTGTTGATCCTGGCCGGGCTGCTCTTGCTGGGCGGATCGATCGGGGACCGCTTCGGCCGCAAACGCTGGATGACGGTCGGCCTTGTGATATTCGGCGCGGGAGCGGTGGGAGGTGCCCTGGCGGGTAGTGCGACCGAGCTCATTGTCGCACGGGGAGTTCAGGGCCTCGGGGCGGCGCTGGTGCTGCCTGCGACTCTTTCAATCATCACGAACGTCTTCCCACGGGGCGAGCGTGCCAAAGCCATCGCCATCTGGACCGCAGTCGGCGCACTCGGGATCGGCGTAGGGCCCGCCCTGGGCGGCTTCCTGGTTGACGAGGCGGGTTGGGCCTCGGTGTTCTGGATGCATGTGCCGGTAGTGGCGCTGGCTCTTCTCGGGATGTTCGTGGTATCGGAGTCTCGCGACGAACGGGGATTTGGGCTCGACGTGCCGGGTGCGATCTTTGGAACGACGGGACTTGTCGCGCTGGTTTACGGAATCATCCAGGGTGCCGAAGTCGGCTGGACTTCGGCTGAGATCCTTGGCTCGTTCGGCCTGGCGGCGGTCTTGTTGTTCGCATTCGCGGTGGTTGAGATGCGATCCGACCATGCCATGCTGCCGCTGCGGTTCTTCCGTCAGAAGGACTTCACCGGCGCCGTGCTCGCCATCGGACTCATCCTGTTCGGGATGCTGGTGACATTCTTCTTCCTCACCCAGTATTTCCAGATCGTCCAGGGCCGCAGTGCTCTCCAAGCCGGGCTTCTCATCATCCCCACCTCGGTGGCGATGATGGTGGCGGCCCCGCTATCGGGAACGTTGATGAGCAAGATCGGTCCCCGCTACCTGGTGCTGGCCATGGCCGGCGCCATGGTGACCGGGGTTCTGATGTTGACGTCGCTGGAAGTCGGCTCTTCGGCGATCGCCGCCATAGTGCCGCTTACGATCTTCGGTTTCGGTGCCGGGCTGGGAATGCCGGCCCTCACCGACACGGTGATGGCAGCAGTGCCCGAAGAGGATGCCGGCATCGGGTCGGCGGTTAATGACGTGAGTCGAGAGCTCGGAGGTGCCCTTGGCATCGCCACTATCGGTAGCGTCGTGTCGAGCCTGTATCGGTCGAATGTCGGTGATGCCCTGGTTGGGTTGCCACCCGAGGTCGCCGACCTCGCCGGTGAGAGCGTCGGCGTGGCGGCTCTAACCGCCAGCCAGCTCCCTGCCGACGTGGGAGCCGAGGTACTCGTGGCCGCCAACGGTGCGTTTATGGACGCCATGACAACCGGCTTCCAGATCTCGGCCGCCATCCTGCTGACCGCAGTGGTGATCGCCTTCACGCTCATCCCCAAGCGGATGCGTACCAGCCAGGCGTTGGCCGGAGATGGCGTGGATTTGACTGAATTCACACCTGAGAAAGTGCCAGAGGGCGCCGTCGCCTAACCACAGGGACCCACTCCTTAGAAGGACCGTCCTGGTGATTACACCAGGACGGTCCTTTTGTTCGGTCCGTCGTGGACTTTGAGGTGCGGGTCGCCTCAGAGATGATTGAACTGGTCGATCCCCACGAGCTCCCGCCACTCAGCGGTTCGCTTCAGGGTTCCTTGGCCGACCGGTATTCCGGTGGCATCGGCGATGCGGTTCATCATCTCGAAATTGGCAATGACACCCGACGCGTCGACCAGGCCGGTCGGGCCTAGCTCGTCGAGGACGGCGGCTCGGGATGTTTGGCGGGCTGGTTCTTCGCCGCTGAGAACGGCGTCGACGAAGTCGAGAAGTATGCCCCCCTTGGGGATGAGCGGGTCGACTGAGCGGTCGGTGATCCCTCGTGGGTCAAACGGGACGGTGGTGATTTGTGCGCTCGCACGGAGCATCTGGCTGTGCGCCAGCACTCAGTAGAAGCATTCATTGATCGCCGATGTGCGGGCGGCCACCAATTCCATTTGGGCACGGCTCAGGCCTCCGACGTAGTCAAGGTGGGCCATACCCTCATAGGTGAGGTAGAGCGGTCCGTGCATGTCCTCCTGGGCGGTGGATTCGGCGTTCACCAGGCTGAGGGCCTGGGTGATGCTGGCTCCACCAACCATCGGCACCCATCCGGCGCCCGGTCGGGCGAACGGCTCCTCGGCATGAGAAGGCTCACCCGGTTCGGGTTCGGGAAACGGCTCGAATTCGGCCCCGATCCCGGTATGGAACGTGTCGACGGCAGCGAGCCGGCTGGTAATGCCGACGATCTCGATGTATCTGGGAAACCCAAGGTCGCGGGCGATGCCCTCAACCCATTCCCGACGGATCCCGGCCGGGGCGGAGCCGACCCTACCGGCCGCTTCGATCGCGGCACCGGGAACGGAGCTAGTGCCGGGCGGTGCCCCGCTGCCGCCTGATCGGGACCGACGCGCCACCCGGGCGATGTCTCCTCGCTCGGTTCCGTTCCACCAGGTGCCGGCCAGGGCCAGGCGGTCCCACTCCCGGCGGAAGAGACGGCGGATATCCATCCGTACCTCAGCCGCACTGCCGGCAAAATCGAATGACATCGGGTCATTGAACCATCAGGTGTGGGTGAGTGCCATCTGACATAGGTTGGTATGAAGTCGAGCCGGAACCCGGCCTCGCCAAAGACTGAGATGGAGGCGGGAGGGCCTAAGTTGCCCCGGGTTCATCGGTAGCTGAAATTTCAGCGGCCTCCCGCCAGTGTTCACGGACCTCGTGGGCGGCAATGGCAGCCACCACCAGAGCCGCGATCGGGTCGGCCCACCACCAGTCAAAGGCGGCGTTGAGGACCAGTGAAATCAAGACGAGGCCGGCCAGGAGAGCGTCGAGATAGGTGACGTTAGCCTCGGCCCGAAGCGGGTCGTTTCCCAACTCGGCGGCGGTGCGCCGTTTGAGGATGGCGAGGATGAGCATGACAACCGCGGTCATGGCCAGGTAGGCGATCCCGAGTGGCGATTCATCCGGCACGGTCCCGTCGACCAGTCTCAGGATCGTGCCGGCCGTGAGGACAATGGCGAGCACGCCGAACGACACCGATATGAGCTGCAGTGAGAGGCGGGTACGGTCAGTCTGCTGAGGCACGAGCAGGTCGCGGGCGTGCCATAGGACAACCAATGAGGCAAATACTTCGATCATCGAGTCGGTGCCGAAGGCGACGAGGGCAATGGAACCGGCCGCAACGCCGAGCCCAATGGCAATGAACACCTCGAAGACGTTCCAGATGATGGTCACCCATACGAGCTGCAGGCCCCGTCGACGTAGCTGCTCAGAGCCGGCGGGCTCTGACATCGATGCTCACTGGTTTGAGTCGGGAGAATCGGTTTCGTCGGTCGCTTTAGCTAGACCGTCGGTCGCTTCGGCTTCAGCGGTCTTGCCGAGCACCTTGTCTTGCAGCTCCTGAAAACGGGCATCTTCGGCCTGCTGTTCTTCCAGGATCATGTCGATCCGCTCCTCTGGGCTCGCGGCGATCTCACGCTCCTTACGCGCAAGCTCGTCATCGAGCGTTTTGCCAACCTTGCCGAGGCCCTCTCTGACGTCGGAGGCCTCACGCTCGAATACTGCTTTGATTCGCTCCCACCAAGACATGGCCTCACGTTACCTGCCCGAGGTAGCCGCAATAGGAAGGGATACGACTATCCTGTCTAGGTCGGAGTGTCCGCCCCGACTCGTCCTGCCCCCTATCTGCCGCATCGGCATCCTGGGAAGCAGCCTGAGATGGACGGATCGCCCCGCGGTGACGACAACGAGCCCGTCTGGACGGGTGCACAAGTGAGACAAGAATGGCGAATTCAGACGATGTATTCAGGGCGCAGGGCGAGGTGGTCGCGACCCTTCGTAATGCCAGCTTTCGGGTAAAACTCGATTCCGGTCACGAGGTGATGGCCCGGGCGGCCGGCAAGATGCGACGCGGCCGCCTCATAAAGATTCTCCCCGGCGACCGGGTGGAGCTCGAGGTGTCAACGTACGACCCGACCAAGGGTCGTATCGTTTGGCGATATCGCTAGTCGGCGCCGTACCGATCTGCCGCTAGCGGGTCGGCATCTCTTCCACTTCGACGGCCTCGCGCATGTGGGCGGTCTCGTGACGTTCGAACCACGCCCCGTAGCGTTCCGATAGCCATACCGAGGTAAGCCCGTGCAGCGCCACGCTGGCCAACACCGTCCAGATGACGACAAGAAACAGCTCATCTGCAACGGGAAGCTCGGCATCTTCGAGGACGAAGAGCCCAAATAGAATCGAGGCCAGGCCGCGTGGGCCGAACCAGCCGATATACGCCACGGTCGGGGGTTTGAGCCGCACGCCGACCAGGCTCACGGCCACCGGGATCATTCGCGCCACGGTGAGGCTCAAGAGTGCATATGCGGCTATGCGCCACGTCAGGTCATCGAGGGCGGGGCCTGCGAGTGAAGCCCCGAAGAAGAGGAAGGTGAGGAGAGCGAGAAGCTGGCCCTCGTCCTCCGCGAAGTCGTATGCGCCTGCGCAGTGGTCCCGGGCGGCCGCTCCGAATGCCATTCCGGCGACGAAGGCGGCCACGAACCCGTTCCCGCCAATTGCTTCCGCAAACGCGAAGGTGCCTACCCCCACCGCCAGCGTGGCCAGTTGACGAAACGCCCCGTCCATCCAGCCGCGTCCGGCGAATTCTCGGATGAGCCGCCCGCCCAGGTACCCACCAGCAACCCCAGCGAGGACCCCGTACCCGATCTGTTCGGCGGCGAACTCGGTCCAGTATCGCGGGGTTTCCAGGTCAACTCCGGTCGCCGCGAAGGCGAGCACCAGCGTGATGACGGGCAGCATGATTCCGTCGTTGAGTCCGCTCTCGACATTGATCGCCTGCCGGACTCGGATCGGGACTCGCGGGTTGGCTACCACGGCTTGGCCAAGCGCGGCGTCCGTTGGAGCGAGGATGGCGGCCACCAGTGCGGCCTCCCACAAGCCGAAATCCGGAAACAGCAGTAGGGCTGCCCCGGTGCCGGCCAGGACCGTTAGCGGCAGCCCGATTCCGAGCAGGCGAGCAGGTATCTCAACCTGTTTCCTCAGTCGCCGCAGATCGATGCGGATAGCGTCGGTGTACAGAAGCAGCACGAGCGTGGCTTCGGCCAGCACTCGCACTGCTCCTTCGTCCATTCCGATCTCGACGGAGTCCAATCCTCCTGATCCGACCAGAATACCGAACCCGACAAAGACCATGGGGCCGGTAACGGGAGTGGTCTCGAGGCGTCGAGAGACGAGGGCATAGGCGAGGACGAACCCGGAGACGAGGGCGAAGTCCCAGAATTCCATGTGCTAACGAAGCACTCGCCACACACCGAGGGCGCTCAACAACGCAGTGACCGCCAGTTTTGTCAGGTCGATTACATGCTCAACTTCGATTCCGGTCTTGCCGACCTTGATGACCGCAACCGGCCGACCGACCGAGGTCCCGCCGCCGCCCCCTCCGCCGCCGCCGCCGCCTTCGGGACCACCACTTGAATCGATGCCTTCACCACCACCGAACCCGAACCCGCCGGCGCGTTCCCAGGAAGCTGCGGTGATCACGAGGTCATCACCAACCGGTAGCGGCTCGGAGAACACAGTGGCAGGGGTGGCGGGCCCAAAGAACGCTTCGAGCCCCGCGATCGTTCTGCTGGCCGCAGGCTCATACGGTGCGGGACGTTCTGTCATCGCCTCCTCCTTCGTACGAATGCGCCGGCTACCAGTGCCAACGCAGCGGCGACTCTGGCCGCCATCACATAGTCGAAGATGGACACCGACTCTTCGTTTGACTCCACCCGGCGCGGTTGGGAGTACCTCCACCCGAGCGTAAACCGCCGGGCAGCTATGGCGATCGTCCAGGTCCAGGAAATCAGCGTGAAGTCACGGCCCCCGTGGTGGAGTGACTCCCGTCCTTCGGTTCGCTCAACCCGGATCATCTGGGCACCCTAACAACGACGGCCGCGGTGCCGGGTCTCGGATTGATAGCCTCGGGGGATGTACGAAGAAATTGTTAGCACCGTCACCAGCCAATTCGCCGCCACCCGAACGGACCTGGAGGATCTGGTTCGGATCCCGTCCGTGAGCGCCCCCGAATACGACCCGGCCGAGGTGGTACGCTCGGCGGAGGCCGCCGCGCACCTTCTCGAAGCGGTAGGGATGCAGGATGTGGGCCTACTGCGGGTAGGAGACGCCCACCCGGCCGTGTTTGGAGAGATCCCGGCTCCGCCCGGTGCCCCGACTGTTCTGCTTTACGCCCATCACGACGTGCAACCACCGGGTGACGGCTGGACCGCCGAGCCGTTTGAGCCTCGGGAACAAGATGGCCGCTTGTACGGCCGGGGTACCTCTGATGACAAGAGCGGTGTGGTTATGCACGTTGCGACCCTCCGGGCGCTCGACGGAACTGTTCCGGTCGGCGTCAAGGTGATCCTGGAAGGCGAAGAGGAGTCCGGCTCGGCGCACCTCGATGAGTTCTTGGCCAGCCATGGGGCGGCCCTGGCAGCCGATGTCATCGTTATCGCCGACTCCGGCAACTGGCGGACAGGCTTGCCGTCCTTCACCACATCTCTTCGAGGTCTCGTCGACTGTGTTGTCGAGGTGCGCACCAAGCAGCACGCGGTACACAGCGGCATGTACGGCGGCGTGTTCCCGGAGGCCCTTACGACCCTGTCGCGTTTGATTGCCACACTGCACGACGATCGGGGAAAAGTCGCTGTCGCCGGCCTGGTTGGAGGCGATGCCGATCCTCTCGACCTGACTGAGGAGGAGCTGCGGTCCCAGGTGGCGGTGCATGACACGCTTGAGACGATTGGCACCGGGACACTCACATCGCGCTTGTGGCGCCAGCCGGCGGTGTCGGTGCTCGCTATCGATGCCCCGAGAATCAGTGACGCCGTTAATGCCCTCGTACCTGTTGCGCGGGCCAAGGTGAGCTTGCGGCTTGCCCCGGGTCAGGACCCGGATGAGGCGATGGGTGCCCTGCGCGAGCACCTCGAGTCCAATACGCCATGGGGAGCGCAGGTCACCGTGACTCCCGGCAGCGTTGTGCACTCGTTCGAGCTCGACACCGGTGGGCCCGGCTATTCGGCCTTCTCCGAGGGTTTCCGTCAAGCGTGGGGTCGGGCGCCAATCGAGGTGGGGCAGGGTGGCTCTATTCCGTTTGTGGCCGCCTTCTCCGCAGCCTTCCCGACCGCTGAAATCTTGCTGACCGGGGTCGGAGATGAGAAGAGCCGTGCCCACGGGCCGGACGAGAGTCTCGACCTCGAAGAGCTGCGGCGGGGGTGTATTGCCCAAACAGTGGCGCTCATCGAATTGGGAACCTCGTAGGTTTGACGGAGAGCGCGTCGGGCAAGCGGGGCGCGCGGGGATGGAAGCGATGGGCTGGGATCACGGTTTCCCTCGCCGTCGCAGTTGGGCTGCTGGTCGGGGTTCTGCCCGCTATCGCCGACATCGGCGAGGTGTGGCGGGCGATTCAAACTCTCACATGGCTGGAGTCGGCCAGCCGGTTGGGGCTGGCGGCCTGGAATATCCTCACGTACCAGCTCGTCATCATGTCTGCTCTGCCGGGCCTGACGCTTGGCCGAGCGTTCGTGGTCAGCCAGATATCGACCGCAGTTACCAATACCGTTCCGGCTGGAAGTGCGGTCGGTGTCGGCATCGCCTACTCGATGTTCTCCAGCTTCGGCTTCGAAACCGGGTCCATCGCCATTGCCGCGATCGTGACCGGCCTCTGGAACACGTTTGTCAAGCTCGGTCTCCCGATCGTGGCGTTGACTATCTTGTCCTTCCAGGGCCGGGGTAATGCTGCGCTGCAGTCAGCGGCGCTCACCGGGCTCGGCGTGCTGGTTCTCTCGACCGGGGTTTTGGCGCTGACACTTGCCCGGGAGTCGATCGCACGGAGCACGGGCGAACGATTGGGCCGAGCCGCAACCTTGATTGCCGGCAGGTTCAGACGGGGTCCTTTCGTAGGTTGGGGGGACCGTTTCGCCGAATTTCGGGCCCAGAGCATCACGCTGTTGCGGCGCCGCTGGCACTGGGTGACTCTGTCAACAGTGGTGAGCCACCTCTCCTTGTTCGCGATGCTGTTGACCGCCCTTCGCCATATGGGCGTATCGGCAGATTCGGTCACCGGGGCCGAGGCATTCGCCGCCTTCGCGGCTGTGCGACTTCTGACGGTGTTGCCGATTACGCCGGGCGGCCTGGGCGTAGTGGAGGTGGCCTACACGACTGCACTTGTGGTGGCCGGGGGAGACGGGGATCTCGTCGTGGCCGCGGTTCTCATCTATCGGGCCCTCAGCGACCTACTGCAGGTGCCCCTGGGTATCATCGCCTATGTGATATGGCGAACCCGCCAAGATTGGCGGGTTAGCCAGTAGTGAGACGGTGGCGGCTCCTCGCTCCCCAGGGGGACACCGGTATATGAACCTCGGTGGAGCGAGGGTACCCCGCCGCCTCTCTTCCCCTCACGGGGAAATCAGATCTCGAGAGTCAGATGGTCTATCCGACCCAGTTGCTGTCGGCCAGCGCCGGTGCTGCCACGACCAAAAAAGTCATAAGACTGAGGGTGAATACGTAGATTCGCTTGCGCACGGGGGTTCCTCCTACATCGGGTACGCCATGGGTATCTCATGCAGGTGTCTGCGGACTATCTCAGCAATACGGAAGGATTCGCCTACCTTGCGCTCATCGCTTCCGTCCGCGAGTTCGCACGTCGTGGCCGGAGCGGCGCAATGCCTCTATTTCCCGGCGTATGGTTGAGCCGCTGACCCCCAAAGCTGCTGCCAGGTCTGAGACCGTCGGCGCGGCTCCCGCCCGCTCGGCCTCGGCAGTCAGGCGTAGTATTTGGCGCCCGCGCGGAGCCGGGCCGGGCATATCCACGTGGTCGAGCGGGTGGTCTACCGTCCATTTCACCTGAACGAGTTCGGCCCGGCTGGTGGGGCGGCCGGTGGGAGCGGCCGCGGTGGCTAACAAGACCTTGGCGGTTGCGGGGCGTCGCGCCCCCCACGCCTCAGTCAGCTCGCGATATAGCGGCACGTTTGCAAGGCTTCTCCTCGTCCGGGTTGGATCCAATCCGGACAGGCTGCGTGCCATGGCGTCGTGGGCGGTTTCGAGAGCTTCGAAGGCGGCCTTGCGGTCGCCAATCATCTCGTACGCCTGCATCCGCCAGTACATGCGGGCGGCGTCTTGGATTTTTCCGTCCGCCGTCTCGGTTGCCGCCAGTGCCCGCTCCGGTTCTTCGTTCATCACGAGCGCACGAGCCAGAACCACCGATAGGTCCGAAAGCAGCCACTCGAGGCCAGATGCGCTGCACTCGTCGTAGGCCGACCCGGCGACCTCGAGCCCGGCCAGAAGTTCGCCCCGGTCGAGATGCACTTGGGCGCGGGTCCGCAGTAGCTGAAGCCGGGCAGCAGTCCCGTCCGGACCTTGACAGGTTGCGAAGCCGAGGTCGAGCCGGTCGTTTGCCTCCGTCCAGTCCTGTCGGCGTCGCGCCAGTTCAGCCAGAGTGCCCTGGCAGAGGGCGGCGCCCGGGCCGTGGTCCAGTAGCTCGAACATGCCGAGCGCTTCCTTGGCTTGGCGGGCACTGCCTGTGCTGTCGCCGATTGCCTCGTTGAGGGCGGCCAGGTTGGCGGTTGCCATGGCCAGGCCTCTTCGGTCCTGCATTGCTTCGAACTCGCCCCGACCTCGTTCCATAGGGACCAGGGCCTGGGCCGCTTGACCGGAAATGAGGTAGAAATGGCCCAGATTGAGGGCGTTGACGGCTACGCCATAGCCATACCCGATTTCTTGGCACAGTTCGGCGGCGCGCAGCAATGTCGGTTCAACAGAGCCGTCGATGCCCATCGATCCATAGAGCAGGGCCAGGGTGCCGAGTGCTCCGGCCATGCCGCGCCGATCGTGGTGCCGCTCGTAGAGGGCTTGCGACGTGGCCAGATGGGATTGGGCCCCGGTGAAGTCCTGAACCTCGATCAGGGATCTGCACAGGTCGTGTCGGATGTCGGCCTCGAGCGTGCTGGCGGGAGGCGCCAGGTCGAGCGCCCCGGTGAGGTGGGCAATGGCTTCGGGGTGCCGAGATCGGCGGTACTCGATGGTTCCAAGCACCTGGAGAGCTTTTGCCCGACCGACCTGGTCGTCTTTGCGAGTATGGAGCGCAAGCGCCTGGTTGGCCAGAGCGGCAGCCTGGTCCAGCAGCGATAAGGACGCCAGCAGCACTGCGCGCCTCCGGACCACCCGAGCCGCCAGGCTGGGAGCGTTCTTGGTCAGCTGTTCTAGTTCGTCTAACAAGCGGGCTTGTCCGTCGCGGTCGGCAAGCACCCCGAGAATCTTTTCGTGCGTCAGAAGCAGCGTCGTCAGGTCTGAGTTGTTCCAGTCCGCCAGCCGGGCTTGTTCGAGAGCCTCGGCATACCGATCTCGGGCTGTCGCAAACGCGCTCATCTGTCGCGCTTCCTCGCCTGCTTGCACGAGATAGTGGGCAGCCCGGCCGGGCGCCCCGCCCAGTCTGAAGTGGTGCCCAAGCGAGTCGGAATTTCCGGCTCCTTGCCTTTCGAGGTGCGATGCCAGCCGCACGTGCAGGGAGGGTCTTTCCTCCACCGGCATCGAGTCGTAGGCCACCCTTATGAGCTGTTCATGCGAGAGCGTGTATCGTCCACCTGAAGTCGAAATCATGCCTGCCTGGATGAGGTAATCGACGGCGTCGAGCACGTCCGGCCGTTTGAGGTCGCATACTTCGGCGAGAGAGTCGATGTCCATCCCGTGGCCACTAACCGCTAGCACCCGGGTTGTCTGGAGCGGCTCACTCGGCAGGCCGTTCAGTCGTCCCGCGATGAGGTCGAATACCGTGCCCGATACCGGGAGGTGTTCGACATCCAGCACATCGATCTCGGTCGGTGGTTTGAGCGCCTCTGTCACCCGCTGCTCGTGGACGGCACGCAGCGTCTCGAGAATGAAGAGGGGATTGCCGCCGG
>JAUXJL010000243.1 GCA_030624805.1 Acidimicrobiia bacterium | reverse complement strand
CTCGATGACACCAACCGGTTCACGCCCATCGATTATGGAGACGTCTGCCTCCAATATGACAAGGCGGGGGACCCGAGCCGCACGATCGAACCGAGCATCTTGTTCTTCAACCCCGGGGTTGGCGCAGACCTCGTTGTTGAGGACCCCTCGAGCAGCTCGCCGGGCCTGGCGTTCCTGTTCGCCACTATCGCCGCCTTCCCAGAGGGGTGGCAGGATTACTGGGCCGTGCTCAGAGAAGAAGGTGTGCTTGTCGTTTCGAGCTGGGAGGAGGCCTACTACGGCGAATTCTCTGGAGCGTCGGACGGGGACCGCCTCGTCGTGGTCTCATACGCCTCATCACCCGTTGCAGAGGTTGTGTTCGCCACCGAGCCGATCGACGAGCCGGGCACCGCCATTGTGGTGGAAAGCTGCTTCCGGCAGGTTGAGTTCGCCGGCATTCTCGATGGCACCTCCTCCCGGGGAGAGGCCCGTGAGTTCATCGACTTCATGCTCACCCGCGAGTTCCAGGAAGACATCCCTCTCAACATGTTTGTGTTTCCGGCACTCACCAACGCCGTCCTTCCGCAGGTGTTCATTGATCATGCGGTGACTGTTGAGAACCCGCTATCGATCGATCCCGCCGTTATCGCGGAAAACCGGGATGCCTGGATCGAAGAGTGGACCGAGATCGTGCTCCGGTGACCATCCGGAAAGCCGGGTTCGCTCTAAAGGCCGGAAAAATTGCCCTGGTCGGCATTCCACTCGGGTTCCTGGCGGTCTTCTATCTCTATCCGGTCGCCAGCATCCTTTTCGTCGGCCTGTTCGAGGGCGGGACCCTCGACCTCAGTCCGTTCTCCGATGTGGCCACGTCATCCTCGCTGCGAGGGGTGGCCTGGTTCACCCTGTGGCAAGCCGTTGTGTCAACTGTCATCACAGTGGTTGCCGCCATGCCGATCGCCTATGTGTTTGCCCGTTTCGAATTCCCCGGCAAACGAGTGCTCTCGGCACTCCTTGTGGTCCCGTTCGTGATGCCGACCGTGGTAGTCGCGACTGCATTCCTCGCCTTGCTCGGCAGCTCGAGCCCGCTCGGCATCAACCTCAACCGCACCATCTGGATCATCTTCGCCGCCCACGTCTTCTACAACGTGGCCGTGGTCGTCCGGACGGTCGGTGGGCTCTGGTCGCACCTGGACCCCCGGCTCGAGGCCGCCGCCCGCTCCCTGGGCGCTACCCCCGCCCAGGCGTTCCGATCCGTGACCCTGCCGCTGTTGCGCCCGGCGTTGGCCGCAGCTTCCTCCATCGTTTTTTTGTTCACTTTCACCTCTTTCGGAGTAATCCTCATCCTCGGAGGCTTGACGTACTCGACCCTCGAGGTTGAGATCTACCGCCAAACTCGATTCTTCCTCAACCTCCCGCTGGCCGGGGCGCTCGCCGTCGTGCAATTGATCGGTGTGTCGGTGATCCTGTGGATTTACTCCCGATATCAGCGCGGGCGTCAAGTCGGCCTGCGCCTGATACCCGCCGCCAGCGTCGCCCGGCGGCCTGCCTCCCGACGCCAACGGCTGGCGATAGGCGCCACGATCGGCTACCTCGGCGTACTGGTGGTGGCACCGCTCGCCGTGCTCGTATCCAGGTCATTCAATAGCGATGGCGGCCGGTTCCGGTTCTACCAGGCACTCACCGAAACCACCGGGAGCACCGCTTCGGTTTCAGCTGCCGAGGCCATCGGAAACTCGTTGTGGATCGCGACCGCGGCAACCGTCATTGCTCTCGTCGTCGGCATGACGGCCGCGGCGGTAGTTGCCTATTCAACCGGCCCGGCCGCCCGCGGCTTCGACCTTTTGCTGATGCTTCCTCTTGGCACGTCGGCTGTCACCATCGGCTTCGGCATGTTGGTGGCGTTCGACTGGCCGGTCGACCTGCGGGCGAGCGTTCTGCTCATCCCTCTCGCCCACGCCCTGGTGGCCGTGCCGTTCGTAGTGCGGCTGTCGGTCCCGGTCATGCGGTCGGTACGAGCCGAGCTGCGAGAGGCGGCGGCAGTGCTTGGCGCGTCACCTGCGCGGGTATGGCGCGAGATCGACCTGCCAATCGCGGCGCGCGCCCTCGCCGTCAGCGCCGGGTTCGCGTTTGCGATCAGCCTCGGCGAGTTCGGTGCCACCAGCTTCATCGCCCGCCCGGAGACTCCGACGCTGCCGATCGCCATCTTCCGGCTGCTCGGCCGGCCCGGAACCCTCAACTTCGGGCAAGCAATGGCGATGAGCACCATCCTGATGGCGGTGACCGCCACCGTCATACTGCTGACCGACCGCCTCCGCGTTCGTGGCATCGGTGACTTCTGATGCTGACAGTGCGCGGCGTTTTCAAGCGGTACGGACAGACAGTCGCCCTGGCCGGTGTTGATCTCGAGGTGCCGATCGGCCACACCGTGGCCGTGCTGGGACCGAGCGGCTCGGGTAAGTCAACCCTGCTGCGTGTGATTGCCGGCCTCGAACCGCCCGATGAGGGATCGGTCATCTGGGAGGGCACCGACCTCTCCGGGATTCCCACCCACACCAGGCGCTTTGGTCTGATGTTCCAGGACTACGCCCTCTTCCCGCACCGCGACGTAGCCGGCAACGTCGGTTTCGGGCTTCGGATGGCCAGAGCCTCGACGGCCGAAATCGATCGCCGGGTTGCTGAGGTGCTCGACATCGTCGGGCTTTCAGACATGGGTCCCCGCCGCGTCACCGAGCTGTCCGGTGGTGAAGCCCAGCGGGTCGCGCTGGCGCGAACCTTGGCCCCTGCCCCGCGGCTCGTGATGTTGGATGAACCACTCGGCTCACTCGATCGGTCCCTTCGAGAGCAACTCGTCGTCGAGCTGGGTGATATCTTCGACCGCCTCGAGTCAACGGTCCTCTACGTGACGCATGACCAGGAGGAGGCCTTCACCGTTGCAGACCGGGTGGCGGTGATGCGGGACGGAACCCTCGTACAGGATGCCACTCCCGAGCGGCTCTGGGAGGCACCCGCCGAACTATTCGTCTCCGACTTCCTGGGGTTCAGCAATCGTTTCGCCGCCACCGCCGTAGACGGACGGGCAGACCTCGGCTGGATCACGGTGCCGGTCGACGTTCCCGACGGTCCGTGCCAGGTAGTTCTCCGCCCCGATGCCCTTATCGCCGACGATCGGGGCGAGATCCAGGCCATAGTTGCCGGCTCCGTTTTTCGAGGTGACCACTACCTCGCCCGGGTGGACACTGACTCAGGAGCCCAGCTCAGCATCTCACTGCCAACCCGGCCGCGAGTGGGAGATCGGCTCGGTATCCGTCTCAACCCGGACGGTGTCCTAGCGCTCCTGCGATGAACACGGGAGCAGTTGATCTCGACCCGTCGATTCAATGCTCGAGCCGACTCGTCATCGTCGGGGGAGAGCACTAGCTGCCCTCTCGGTGCACACCTGTGAGGTTCCTAGACTGCCCGCTCAGCCACACCCAAGACACAAACGACTGGGGCCATCATGATTCGAAAGGCGGCATTCGGCATCGCGGTTTTGCTGGTGATGGCCGCGTGCGGGGGTGGGGATGGCGATACCGCCACTACCGCTCCCGGCACCTCAACAACCACCACCACAACGGGGTCGGGCGGGACCGGTGGTGGTGGCGGCGATGGCGGCGACGACGGAAACGGGGGCTCGAGCGGCCCCGGCGCCGACAGCGACTTTTGTTTGCTGCTTGATGACATCGAGGAAGAACAGGACCTGGTTCTTGATTTGGCCGCGGACGCGCTCGAGGAAACCATGAATCGGACGCTCGAGTTGGCGGACCAGGCAGCTGGGCTGGCGCCAAGCCAATTAGAAGACGCCGTGAATACTCTCTTCAGTGGCTTTGAGGGTTTTGTCGATGCCCTGGCCGACATTAACTACGACCCGTT
>JAUXJL010000285.1 GCA_030624805.1 Acidimicrobiia bacterium | reverse complement strand
TGCCGTACCCGTCCTACTACCGCGAGATGGCGCCAATCAACCGGAGTGATCCCACCGCCATTGCGAGGACCGGCGTTCGGAAGCTGCAGCCCGACGAGGGAGCGGAGGTGATGGGCGAGGTTTCGATCCTGGATGGCCGTCCCCGCCAGGACTTCGCGGCCGGACACCTGCCCGGATCGGTGGGCATCGAGCTCGGCGACTCATTTGCCCCGTGGGCAGGCTGGCTCCTGCCGTTTAATGCCGCCGTTGTTCTTGTCCTAAATCCTGACCAGTCGGCCGAAGACGCTGTCATCGAGCTCGCCAGGATTGGCTTCACAGAAGTGCGCGGCGTCATGCGGGGAGTAGCAGAGTGGTCGGACACCGGCCGGCCGTTGGTTGCCCACCAGGCCGTCACCGCCGATGACTTGAAGCGGCGTCTGGCGACCGGAGACGATGTTCAGGTAGTCGATGTCCGCGACCCACAAGAGTGGCGGGATGGCCACATCGAGGGGTCTATCCACCGGTATGTGCCCGATTTGCTGTCCGGGATCGGGGAACTCGATCCGGATCGCCCGGCCTGGGTTATCTGCCGGTCGGGCAATCGGGCGTCGATTGCTTCTGGTTTGCTGGAGCGTCATGGAGTTGAGCCTGTCGTCGTCGTCACCGGTGGTGTGAATGAGGTCCTGGCCTCCGGCTGAGGGCCTGGCCGGGTTCTCGGGTTCGGCCTGGCGCGCCGCGAGCCGAGGCGTACTGTCCGGCTCTGGTTTGGTCAACGCCCACAATGCGGAATGTGGGGGTGGTAGAGTGCTCTTAGTGCTGGCAAGAAACGGGGAGGTCTGGTTCATGGACGGTGTGCAGTATGAAGCGCCGCGTCTAGTGGTGGTTGGTTCACTGACCGAGCTGACGCTTGAAGACGCTTCGATTGGGGCCGATGGGTAGCGGATGGCAGACATCAACGAGTATGAGGAACCGAAGGTAGAGGTCATCGGTTCAGTAATCGACACGACGCTGCAACTCGAGCCGAGTTCGGCCGAGGACGCTACGGGGTAGCCTGCGTCGAGGACTCTTGTGACCTTGGAGTCAGAGACCCCCGACTCGTCGGGGGTCTTTTGCGTTTGATCGACCTATTGAGGGCCATGGAGAACGGTCCCGACTACCCGGGTGGTGCACGACCTACGACTCGGCGGCATCCCGGGCTTCGGCGAGCTTTGACGCCTCGGTCAGCGCGGTGCGGGCCTCCCATAGGGACGGAAAGCTGGTGTGCTCGTGGAGGTCGGCCAGAAGCTCAACCGGCGTCCCCTGCGTCCCGACAACGTGAGCGCCGATAGTGCGCTCCACGACCTTGAAGTGGTGGCTTCGCCACAGGCTGATCCGCTCGTCCCAATCGACTAGAAGCTCGGCGAGCTGATAGAGATCCTCGAATTCCCGGCCGCGTTGGTAGAGCCCAACCACGTCGAGGCCGGCGGCATCGACTGCTCGAAAGAAAGCCTTGCCCACTTCGGGGGAAACTACCTTGGTGCGATTGAAGCCGGGTGAATCGAAGCCACTTCCGTGACCGAGGACTTTACGGACCTCCTGGTACTCCCACGGCGACATCTGCTCGAGCATCTCGAGCTGGGAGATGATGAGCCGCATTCCAAGCACGGCCCGGCGCATGAGGCGGACGGCCCCGGCCAAATCTCCCTTGTCGATGAGGCCGGTGGCGGATTCCACCTCGAAACAGGCGTGCTTCAGCCACAATTCAGACGACTGGTGGACGGTTTGAAACAGGAGCTCGTCGCGGTGGGCAGTTTCTTCCGGCGTCTTCTGCAGCGCTAGCAGCTCGTCGGTGCGAAGGTACCGCTCGTAGTCGCTCGGCCCATCACCCTCGAGAATTGGACCGAACTCGTTCGTCTCTTCAGACATCGACACCTCGCTTCGTGTTCCACAGACTCGCACATCGGGTGAAAGGTCGCATCGACTCAGGCGACCCGGAACTCCTAAGGTTGGGTATCCAACCATAAGGCGGCAGGTAGTGGATTATCGGCAACTCGGGAGGACCGGGCTGCGGGTTTCGGCCTTCGGCATGGGTTGTGGCAACTTCGGCGGCATCGGCAGTGCTCCCGAATTCTTCGGCCAGGGTGAGAGCGAATCGGATGCGTTCGCTCTTCTCGACCGGGCGGTCGAGGTCGGGATCAACTTTCTCGACACGGCCGATGCTTACGGAGGGGGCCGCAGCGAAGCCACGATCGGCAAATGGTTGAGCACCAAGGATGCCGGACTTCGTGACCGGCTCCTCATCAGTTCCAAGGTTGCCAATCCTGTGGGAGACGATCCAAACCAGCGAGGACTGTCGCGTCGCCATATCCTTCGTCAGGTGGATGCCAGTCTTACCCGGCTGGGTATTGACCACCTCGACATGTACCTCGTGCACGAACCGGACCCAACTACGCCGTTGGATGAGACGCTCGAAACTTTCGACTCGGTGGTCCGATCCGGCAAGGTTCGATACATCGGGGCCTCCAACTTCCCGGCGTGGCTCATGACGAAGGCGCTCTGGTTGAGTGACGTCGGTGGGTGGCATCGATTCGATTGGATCCAGAATTCCTTCAACCTCATCGACCAGGCAGACTCGATCGAGATGCTCGAGTTGTGCCGTGACCAGGACCTCGGATTTACTCCGTTCAGCCCATTATGCGGAGGGTGGCTGACAGGCAAGTACAGCTACCAGGAAACCTACCCACACGGCTCGCGTATGACACTCCGCCCGGAGCCGTATCTGCGGTTCTGGAACGAGCCGACCTTCACTGCCATCGCACGCCTGACCGAGGCGGCGGGGGACCTGGGCGTCAGTACCGCCGGCCTGGCGTTGGCCTGGCTGCATAGTCATCCCGACATCACAGCCCCTATCGTCGGGCCTCGCCGGCCCGAGCACATCGTGCCCATTGAGGAAGCGATGGGGTTGTCGCTGCCGGCTGCTCGGTGGCAAGAAATCGGAGACATATTCACGAGCGGAGCTGCCTGACGATGGAAACCCTCATCATCACCCAGACCGAAGTACGCCAACTACTGCCGATGAATGACTGCATCCGGGTGGTGCGCGAGGCTCTGGCAGGGCTGGCCCGGGACGAGGCCATCCAACCGCTCCGTTCGATCATGTGGCTTCCCGGACGGGTAGGTGCCATCGGGATGATGCCGGGGTATTCGGGGACCATCGACACGCTCGGCATCAAGACGGTAACGGTGTT
>JAUXJL010000227.1 GCA_030624805.1 Acidimicrobiia bacterium | reverse complement strand
GGGACCTCTATCCCTTCTTCGGCGAGACAGGTCAGCAGCTCGTCGAGCTCGGGGGGGAGGTCGCCTTTGAGGAACTCTCCATCGAAGTGGAATCCAAAGACTCCATGATCAGCGCCGGGGACGGTGGTTGTGGTGGTGGGGGTTTCATCGCTGTCCCCGTCTTCCTGGGCCGAAGAACTCAGGGAGGTAGCCACCAGGATGCCGGCCACGATGGCGGTGAGGGTAGCTATTGCTGCGATTAGATGTTTCATACACAGGTCCTTTCTGGTGCAAGGCATCGTCGCCTACTCACCTGAAGGGGAGATGAGAGAGAGTTAAGAATTCTCTGGATCGGTGATCGGGGCCACCGGAAGCGTCAGGGTGAGCAACGCGCCCCCCTCGGGGTGATTCTCGGCGGTGGCGGTCCCGCCATGAGTGGCCGCTACCTGGGCAACGATCGAGAGACCGAGGCCAGAGCCAGCCATAGAACGCGCCTCCGTCGACCGGTAGAAGCGTTCGAACACATGTGGGAGATCGTGGTCTTCGATGCCCGGGCCATGGTCACGCACTCGCAACACGCCATCGGCAACGTGTATATCCACCCGGCCACCCTTGTCACTCCATTTGGCCGCGTTGTCGAGCAGGTTGCCAACCGCCCGGCCAACCCGGCGAGGCTCGCCCCGCACCGCGGTGGGTTCAGCGTCGAGCCGGAACTCCACATCCGGATAGTTTCGGCTGGTGCGTTCGACCGCGTCCCTCGCGATCAGGTCAAGATCGACGATCACCAGCGAGTCGGCCGGCTCCTCCTCGCGGGCGGCGTCGATTAGGTCGGTGATCAGCACATTCAACTCGTCGAGCTGCTCAACCACATCGGTGACCAAACTCCGCCGATCTTCGGTGGTAAGGGCCTCGGAGTCGGCCAGCACTTCGATGTTGGTACGGAGACTTGTGAGCGGAGTTCTGAGCTCGTGGGAGGCGTCGGCCACCAGCTGACGCCGGGCTTCCTCCGAGCTCTCAAGGGCCTCGAGCATCGTGTTGAACGACTGGCCGAGCCGGCCAAGCTCGTCGGGGGCACTCCGCTCGATCCGATGGCTCAGATCCTTGGTTTCGGCAACGTGCTCGGCGGAGGCGGTCAAGGCCTCGACCGGGCGCATCGCAAGCCGGGCGACCAGCAATCCGAGGACCGCGGCAAGGGCTACTCCGGCCACACTCCCGACTCCTAAAATTACCGCCAGGCGGCTGAGCGCATCCTCGACCTCATCAAGCGGCCGCGCTACCTGGATGGCGAGCCCGGGAATGAACTGTTCTGTGAGGATGCGCACTGAGGCGCCGTCGACTTTCACCGTCTCGTAATAGCTCTCGGAGTGTTGACCCGCTGCTACAGCAATGACTTGGTCGTCGACGGGCAAGTACTCGTAATCGGCAGGGACTTCGAGATCGCCCGACAGGCTGACAAGTTGGCCGGTGACGTCAACCACCTGCACGAAGCCGCTCGCGCCTCCGAACCGATCTGCCGGCAGGGCCCCGAACACATTACGATCCGGGCGGCCCCGGAAGTTGGCAAACCGCGGGTCGTCGAACAGTTCGCCTTCGATCCGCTGGATGATCCCGAGCAGGATGGGCTCGGGTCGGTTGTTTAGCTCGGCGGCGGCCTCGGCCAGGTCGCGGTCAACTTCGGCGCGCAACGACCGGGACGACGCCACGTAGGAGGCAATGGATACGAGGACGACCGCGATGGCTACCGCCACGGCTGAGGTGGCTGCGATCCGCGCCCGGAAACTCATAGAAGACCGATCATGACGCTCTGAGCGCGTACCCAAAACCACGCATGGTTTGAATGAGCCGCGGCTCGCCCTCGGCTTCGAGTTTGCGACGCAAGTATCCGACGTACACCTCTAGCGAGTTTGATGTTGTCGGAAAGTCATATCCCCACACCCGCTCATTGATGATGTCACGAGTCAGCACCTGGCGGGGATTGCGCATGAACAACTCGAGGAGGCTGAATTCAGTGCGAGTGAGTTCGATGGGCCGGTCACCGCGATGGACCTCAAAAGTGCTCATATCCATCGTCAAGTCCTCAAATCGGATCGTGTCGCCCACCTGGCTTTCGGGACCCGCTCGACGTAGCAGCGCCCGCAGCCGGGCCAGGAGCTCATCAAGTGCAAACGGCTTGGGCAAGTAGTCGTCGGCGCCGGCATCGAGACCGGCTACGCGTTCGGTGACACCGTCCTGAGCGGTGAGCATGAGGATCGGAGTCCGGTCCCCGAGGGCGCGCAGGCGGCGACAAACCTCGAGCCCATCGACATTTGGCATGAGAACATCGAGCACCACCGCGTCGTGGATCTCTCCGGCTAAATGATTGAGGGCATCGGCGCCGTCAACGGCCAAATCCACCTCGTATCCGTTGAGCCGCAACGCCCTATCCAGCGAGTTTCGCACCGCCGCGTCGTCGTCGACCACAAGCACTTTCATACCCGCAGTATGGGTCATTCAGGTAAGAAAACGGTAAGAGACAGCCGGTCGGCCGACACCCCACCCGAATCGGCTTGAATGCCGCCCATGGCTCGACCGACCATTCTGCTGGTAGAGCCCTGGTTTGCGGGATCGCATCGAGCCTGGGCGGAGGGATACCAGCGTCACTCGAGAAACCGTATCGAGCTGCTCACCTCCGAACCTGCCGGCTGGAGGGCAACGCTGGACGAGTCGGCCGGTCACCTAGCACAGAGAATCGCCTCAAAACCGGCGCTGATCATTGCCTCCAGCATGCTCGACCTTGCCGGGTTCAGAGAAGAATCTGGCCTCACCGACGTCCCCAGCTTGTTGTATTTGCACGAGAACCAGCTCACCTACGACCGTGCTCATCCCGACCTGGTCCGGGGAGCCATCAATTGGCGGTCGGTGACTGCGGCAGACCGGGTTGCGTTCAACTCCCAATTCCATCTCGATGACTTCTTCGACGCGGCCCCCCAGCTTGGGGTGAGCAGTGCCGCCATCACCGGGGCCCGGGCGGCAGCCTCGGTCCTGCCGGTCGGCATCGACCTGTCAGAACTCGCCGGACCCGACCTCCGCGATGGCGGGCCGCCGGTGGTGTTGTGGAGCCATCGGTGGGAATACGACAAGAATCCCGACGCGCTCGTGGAGGCCGTCCGCCAAACCTCCGATCTGCCGTTCCGGCTCATCCTGACCGGCGAAGGACAAGCCGCCCCCGAGTATGCGGCACAGATTCGCACCCAGCTCGGTGACCGGCTCGTTCACACCGGATTTGCCGCCCGGGACGAATACGCCGCTTTGCTCCGTCGATCTGACCTTGTCCTGAGCACAGCCCGCCAAGAGTTCTTCGGCGTTTCTATCGCCGAGGCGATGGCGTGCGGAGTAGTTCCGCTCGTTCCCGATCGCCTGGCGTACCCCGAGCTGTTGGGCACCGACCTGTCCGGATGTCACTATGAGGCGGGAAGCCTGCCGGCCCGGTTGCGATCAGCGATTGAGGCGCCGGAGGAATGGACACCGTTTCGCGCCGCGGCCCGGAGCGCCGGGGAGCGGTTCGCCTGGGATCGGGTGGCACCGCGCTATGACGAGCTGATCGAGTCGATGCTATGACGAATGATGCCGGCCACGCGTTCGGGCTGTTCCATCGGCAGAAAGTGACCCGAGTCGTCGACTACCTCGAGCATTCCTCCGCTCATTCTTTTGGCCTGTTCGGCGGCAAACTCAGCAGGATGGGAATCTGAGTCCCGGCCGGTCACAACCAGCACCGGGACACGAACCTCACCGAGGCGGTCCCAGGCACCATGTGATGCTCCGGCTGCGAAGAAGGCGGCCTCGTATTCGGGGGGGCACGCCAGCGTCAGCTCTTCGCCGGCGGGGACGAGGCCGCACCGAACATAGGCCTCGAGCGCACGACGGTCCCAGGCGGCAAATACGGGCCGGGAGGAGAAGTGCTCGAGGGCCCGTTCCCGACTCGGGAACGAAGGCCGGCGCCGGCGAGCTCCTCGAGCGAGTGGATGATGATCGTTTGGCCCGTATGGGGGCGGGAACACACTTGGCTCAATGGCCACGATGGCTGCAAACGTCCCGGGCGAGAGAATCTCGGCCATGAGGAGCGAGGCCGCCCCCAGCGAATGCCCAACGCC
>JAUXJL010000203.1 GCA_030624805.1 Acidimicrobiia bacterium | reverse complement strand
CCGCATCGCCAGCTTCAAGAATCGGTTCACCGGGGTTGGGCCTTTCTTGCACAACGATCCCCGCGACCGGCCCCTTGACGTGTACGGGGGTACCACCACACTGCATCTCGGTCCCGACCGGGCGGCCTATGTGCTCACGCCGGTGATTTAGCCGACGACGACTAAAAGCGTCCGCGGAGCGCGCCCGTGCTAATCGTCGGCTCAACAGGCCTGGAGGGATCGTCGGCTGTGACAAGGCTGGCGAGGGTTTCGTCAATGTCCTCGGCATGTTGCCAGGTGTTGCGGTACACGACCTTGCCCTCTTTGCTGACGACAAAGGCCATGTTGGGGAGGTTGCCGAGCCCGACGTGCTGTTCCTCGCTCATGTCGTCGACTCCGAGTGTGATCGTCATTTCCTTCAGATCCTCGAGCCGGCGGGCAACCTCCATCCTGTGCTGGAAGCTCTCGTGATTCCGGTACTCGGGAAAACCCCGCTCACCGGCGTGGGGCTCTCGCACATACATGGCAAGGAACTCGACATCACGGCCCCGGTACTTGTCCTGAAGCTCGTGCAGAGGCGACAACTGCCGCCGGAAGGGTGGTCAGGTAATGGCACCGGTCACCAGCACGAAGTGTTTCTGGCCCAGAAAGTCCCGGGTGTTCACGGCGCGGCCGGCCGTGGTAGTCAACTCGGTTTCGGGGAAGTCCGAACCGAGCGGAACGGTGTGTGGGAAGTCCTTGTAGAACCCCCTCACCCGTTTGGTGTTGATCATCTTGAAGGTCTTGAACCAGTTGAGGTACCTCCACGACCACAGCCCCCCCAATGGTCCGGGGGGCCGTTTGAAGAAACCTTTTGGTTTAGGCATTGACGACCTCAAAGGCGAAAGGAGACCGGGCCTGCATATTATATATCATCCGATCGGCCGGGCCGGTGGCCCGGGAAGGAGTGACAGGCAGTGAGCGACAAGGTCCGTTTGGCTTCCGTTGGCCTCGGCTGGTGGGGCAACGTGCTCGCCGAGGCGGCGGTGGCGGGGGGAGCGGAGATAGCGGGCGGTTTCGCCAGGACTCCCGAAACCCGTGACGACTTCACCACCAAACACGGCGGGCGGGCCTTCGCGACCTACGAGGAGATCCTCGACGCCCCGGATGTCACCGGAGTCCTGCTGGCTACGCCTCACACCACCCATGCCGACCAGATAGCGGCCGCGGCAGCCGCCGGCAAACACGTGTTCATCGAAAAGCCGCTCACCCTCACCGTGGCGCAGGGCAAGCGAGCAGTTGCAGCAGCCGACGCCACTGGCGTTGTGCTCCAGGTGGGTCATAACCGGCGCCGCCAGCCCGCCAACCGGCGATTGAAGGAGCTGGTCGAATCGGGTGAGCTCGGTACCGTAACGATGGTTGAGACACAACAGTCCATGGGGGGATCGCTCGGCTTCAAGCCCGGCTACTGGCGAGCAGACCGGGCTGAGAGCCCGCTCGGTGCCATGACCAGCCTGGGTGTCCACATGATCGACACCATGACGTACCTGCTGGGTCCGATAGATCGCGTGTTCACGTTCAGCAAGCAAATCCTTGAAGCCCCCCCGATCGATCATGCCACCTCCATCGTCTGTGAGTTCGCCTCGGGCCCGCTCGGGTACCTGGGAAGCTCGTTCGTTGTGCCGCGGACAACGACGGTTACGGTGCGAGGAACCGGCGGCACCGCCACCAACGACGAGGACGGCACCCGCTTCTACCTGCAAGGCCAACAGGATGCCGCGATGGCTGAGCAGCCGGTTGCCTCGCTCGACACCATTGCCGACGAGCTGGCCGAATTCGTCAAGGCGATTCGAGGCGAGGCGACGCCGGAGACCGGGGGAGCAGAGGGCCTCGAAGTGGTAGCGGTTCTGGAAGCGGCGATTGCATCGAGTGAGTCGGGCCGCGCAGAATCGGTGGCGGACTTCAGGTAGCCGTGTCCACCTTTCTGAAGGAACCGCTGAACACACCGCCCGCGGTCACCGACGAGGTGCAGACCACCGTCAGTACCATCATCTCCGATGTCTCCCGCCGGGGAACCGACGCGATTCGGCAATATACCGAGAAGTTTGACAATTGGAGCCCGGCCAGTTTCCGAGTGTCGGCCGACGAGATCGATTCGGCCGCCGATCAGGTCGATCCCGAAGTGTTGGCGAGTGCCCAGTTCACTCTCGATCAGGTTCGCAACTTCGCTCAGCTCCAACTCGACAGCATGCACGAGTTCGAGGTTGAGACTCTGCCCGGCGTCGTGCTCGGCCAGAAGCACATCCCGGTCCAGGCAGTGGGCGCCTACTCACCCGGAGGCCTCTACCCCCTCATCGCATCAGCGGTGATGACGGTGGCAACGGCCAAGTCGGCCGGGGTGCCACGGGTCGTGGCGGCGGCCCCGCCCCGCCGGGCGGCCGGGATGCATCCACCCCAGCTGTGGGCGATGGCGGCATCCGGCGCCGATGAAATCTTCTGCGTAGGCGGCGTGCAGGCCTTAGCCGGCCTGGCGTTCGGCATCGAAGACTCGGAGCCGGTCGACATGGTGGTTGGAGCAGGGAATGTGTACGTCGCCGAGGCCAAACGCCAGCTGTTTGGCACGGTCGGCATCGACCTGCTGGCCGGGCCAACCGAGGTGATGGTGATCGCCGATGACACCGCCGACCCATCGGTAGTGGCAGCCGACCTCCTTGGCCAGGCCGAGCATGGGCCAACATCTCCGGCCATCCTCGTCACCACCTCAGAGGACCTCGCCCACCGTGTCGTTGAAGAGGTTGATCGATGGCTCGAGACCTGGCCGACCGCGTCGGTGGCCGGAGTCGCCTGGCGCGATTACGGCACCATCATCGTGGGCGACGACGACGCCGAGATGGTGCAGATCTCGGATGAAATAGCCCCCGAGCATCTCGAGGTTCACACCGCCGATCCCGAGTGGTTTGCCGAGCGGCTGCGTAACTACGGGACGTTGTTCGTCGGCACCCACGCCACTGTGACCTATTCGGACAAGGCGATCGGAACCAATCACGTCCTGCCGACCGAGCGGGCGGCTCGCTACACGGGCGGTCTGTGGGTTGGAAAGTTCCTCAAGACGGTGACGACGCAGCGGGTGACCGCCCGCGGGTCGGCCGCCGTGGCCGAGCCGGCCGCCGTGGTCGCAGAGGCCGAGCTCATGTTTGGGCACGCAATCAGCGCCCGTCTGCGGCTAAACCCCGAGTATTTCCCGGATGCGCTTGGTGCCGAGGAGGACCGGTGAGCGAAGCTCGGGTAACCCTCATCACCGGTGCGAGCCAGGGGATCGGCCGGGAGCTGGCTCTGGCGTTCGCGGCGGTAGGAGATTCGCTGGTCCTGGCGGCCCGTAACTCCTCCAACCTCGAGGAGACGGCCGAGGCGGTCAGGGCGCTTGGTGCCGAGGCCCTGGTAGTTCCCACCGACGTCACCGATGAGCCCCAGGTGGAGGCACTCGGAGCTGCTGCCCGCGAGCGATTCGGCTGGGTTGACGTGCTCGTCAACAACAGCGGGATCGGAGGCCCGGCCGGCCGCCCCTTGTGGGAAATCGACCTCGAAGGTTGGCGACAGGTCTTCGCGGTGAACGTCGAAGGGGTGTTCCTCGTTTCCAAGGAGATCTTGCCTCACATGATCGACCGCAAGAGCGGTTCGGTCATCATCATCGGCTCCATCACCGGCAAGCGGCCCCTGTGGGGTCGAACACCATACGCCGCAACCAAAGCCGCCCTCATCGGCCTCACCAGGAACCTCGCCCTCGAGGCGGGTGAGCACGGCATTCGGGTCAACCTCATCTCGCCGGGGTTCGTTGCCGGGCCTCGGCTGGACTGGGTCATCACTTCCCAGGCCGAGGGCCGGGGTACCTCAGAGGAGACCGTCCGGAGTGAATTGAAGGGCGAATCGCCGCTCGAGCGCCTCACCCAACCCGAGGACATTGCCCGTGCTGCGGTGTTCCTGGCATCTGATGCGGCCTCCGGCTTGACGGGGACGGACCTGAACGTAAATTCCGGCGCAGTCATGTACTAACCGGCACTAAACAGTGCATACACCCAGCAGCACTACAGCACACTATTGAGGAGGAAACAGCTCATGCCGAAACTCATCGACCTATCTCAAGACATCTACCAGGGCATGATGGTCTATCCGGGCCATCTCAAGACCGTTGTGTTCCAGCATGCAACCCACAAAGAAACCGCGGTCCGGTTCGAAGGGGGATTCTCGTTCCAAACACTTGGCTTCATGCTCAACGACAACGGCCCAACCCATGTTGATTCGTTCAGTCACCTCGACCCGGACCCCGAGGCGCAGACCATCGACCAGATGCCGCTCGACCTGTTCTTCGGGCCCGCCATCTGTATCGACGTGTCCGATGTGCCGGCCAAGACCGACATCACGTCCGACCATCTCGACAAAGCTCTCGCCAACTCGGGGCTCGAGCTCACCCCGGGCGACATGCTGTTCTTGTACACGGCCACGTTCGATCGGTACAAAGGAACCGACGACTACCTGAGCGAGTTTCCCGGACTCGGTTCGAGCGGGGCGGAGTGGATCGTGGACCACGGCGTCAAGACCTTCGGAGTGGACTCACCGACGCCTGACAACCCCACCTCGGCGAGCTATCCATGCCACATGATGTG